>JACQOU010000173.1 GCA_016207775.1 Deltaproteobacteria bacterium | reverse complement strand
TCACTCACTCACTCACTCACGCACAAACATGGAAAAGTTTCCGCAGTTAGCTCCGGTGTGGTCTGCAAGCGCAAACAGGAAAAACATCAAAATAGACATGAGCAAAAACGCCTTTCGCTGAAAAGCAAGGTCGTCCTGTGCTGGTCGTCCCAAGACCGCTTAGCGATCACCCAGGCGAATCGGCTCCAAGGAGTCAGACTTAAGCCTAAGAAGTAGTGGATTCGCCCCTACCCGCACGCACACTCAAAAGGAATACATGTTTTATTAAGCCTTTCTATAAACCCGATGTAACCGACAATTTTTGGTACGGGCGTCTGTATTCCTTTCCAATTAGCCGCAAGAAACGAATTGAGATTGCGGGCTTTTTCGAATGTCTGGCAAGTTGAAAAATAAGACGATCCGTATACGGCCCACCGTAGGCTACACGTCCAGCGGCCCTATCCTTGCAAGCACACTCAGTAGGAGGCTGTACATCTCATGTCTGTGGGCCACATTGGATTGCTATGTATCGTTGCTTTTGTAACGGGAGGTTCAACAACAGCCATTGGGCAACCTCGACACCAGCCCTTTCATTACCCAGACGAGTTGTCTGATACTTCCGAGGTTGAAACCTTTGATCTTTCCACACAAACGAATCATCACGCTAAAGCATTGGGGGAAAAGCAGAGCCCAACCACACCCCCGTCGTTAGACAGCAAATCTTCCAACACGAGGGAACTGATCAGGTTGAAACTGGTTGCCCATGCAATGACTACCTCGCAACCTCAGTCCATTAACAGTTTATTGTCGACAACCGAGTTCATCTATCTTCTCACTTATCCGAAAGAATTCGAACAACTGCTTACCGAATTAAAGCAGGAAACGGAAAAAGAAGAAAAGAGACTGGCCAGCCTCGGAAACGAGGACCCGGCTGAATACGAACGCACCTTCATGCGAATCAGTGCGCTACGAGAAATCAGCCAAAAGTTAAAAGAACTTTATAGCCAGCGAGACCAATGGCTGAACACTTTGGGCAACGCAATGAGCATTGGTGGAGCCTTAATGGGAGGGCCAACAGGAGCGATCAGCACTTTGCTCGGTAATGCGATGAATGCTTGGAGTTCATCCAGTCATTCCCCCCAGCCACCTATCGTTACCAATAACGTGACAGCAGTTACTCCTCCCACAAACAATACACTCCAAGCCCAGCTCCCAGCCCAGCCACCACAGAACAACAACCTCAGCCAATCACCGCCGCCGCCAGCACACACACCTCCGCCCAGTTCTCTTCAATCAAGTTTTCCTCCAGACAAGCCTGCAGTCACTACGAATACGGCTAATTGGGACGACAGTCCGAAACCATCCCAAGGCAGTTTAGTCCCCACCATTGAAGGAAATGCCTCGCCAGTTGCCCAGCCCACCGAACCATCTGCCGAACCTCACAGCGACTCACTTGCCTCTACCTCCAACCCTCCGAATGCTTCTATCAGAGAGACAGGCTACAGCCCTCCTGCTATACCCAATGAGCCGACCCACGGAATGCAGAAGGATTCCAGCGCCAATCCCTCAGTCGCTACAGATAAAGCGGGCAGTGCAAGTTCACCATCGATAAACTCCAGAAATTATTTTCCGGAATGGTCTCAGCCGCAAACAATCAAACCTTCGCAAGACCCCAAGCAGGCGGCGGATCAAAATCCCAAAAGCACACCACGGGCACAAAGCCCATCTGATTGGAAGGAGCAACAACCGCTAAAAAACCCGCATGGCGCAACCGCGAGCAGCGACCCGTTGGACACAGGTTCAAAAAACACAGACACAAGGAACCAGAAAATCGAAAGTTGGGTTGAAAACATTAGCAGCAATAGCACTAGCAGCAGCAGCCTCATTGCCGGCAAAACAAAATCGCCACAAAGAACTAACGACGATCTCGCAGAAATCCGGGAGTTGCTTACTTCGACTGAAAAACAAGATAAGACGCCTGCTGCAAGCCTCCCCACGGGACAACGGGATGGCGTAGCCTTAACTAAAGATGGTTTTTTGAAAGAAAATGTATACGCCTACAACTCCATTGCAGGAGCTCCCAACATCGATAGCTTTGTTTCCTCCGAGTTTGCACCCAGCCCAACGAGGGACATATCACAACAAGCGCCTCTATCGATGCAAGCCACATCAGATGATCAAACAAGAGCAGAATCGGCAAGAACAGAATCGGCAAGAACAGAACCGGAAGCAAGCGAAGATTCTCTCGATCAGTCTGTCGCAACTCGATGGCTTCCAGAACTGAACACTTTGGAAGCAAAGCAGGCTCTCGGCATGGATGAAGACAGTGATGAACTTCTGCCCGACCAACCGGAAGAGGAACCTACCAAGAAAATAATAAACAAGATGAAAAAGCGAAAGATTCAGGGCAAGAAAAGCAAAAAGATAAAAAAGGACTCGATCGTGTCAATGGTGCTGCCTGTGTTGGGTTCAATGCCTGGAAAATAATTTCCAGGTTAAAAAAGAGGCTCGCCAGTAAAGCGCCGAAAATAGGTTCGCAGAAGCGGTAGGCAAATTCCAAGGGTCGCAAGGGATACCACCAAAATATCCAAGAGCGCAGAGATTCTGGTGTGCCGGTAAATGGGTGCAGCAAGGATCAATTTTGCGACTAGCCAGATGACTGCGATGACAGCGATCCAGGCGGTACAGAATCGGTTGAAGTCACGGTAGTCTAAGTTCGGCACGTGCCTCTTTAAGTGTCGCAAAAGTAATAGCCAAAGAGCACCGGAAAACAGCACAATGCTCGCCGTACCGGCCCACGCCAGGCCCTGATACCCCATCATTTTTCCAAAAACGTAGTAGAATGGCAGCCCTAAGAGGCTGATGACCGTTCCAATGATCGAAGGAAGCCAGGTTCGACCACAAGCATAGAAGCCTCTTGCCAACACGACCTGTACTGTCCAGAAAAATACGCCTATTCCAAAAATTTGAACTGCTTCTGTGGTACGGAGCAAATCCTCGTGCGTGAAGCGTCCGCCGCCGTAAATAAACTGAGTAATCGGAAGCGCATGGACAATTAAAATTAATGCTGCCACCGTCCCGGCAGCCCAGAGCTTTTCAATTTCAGTCAAAAGTGTTTTGCCGTAGCCTTCATAATCTTTTTGTTCCCACAGGCGGGCAAGAAAAGGAAAACTCGCAATCCCAGCCGCCTGTCCGATAATGGCGATGGGGATCCGCATTTCGGTCCGGGCATA
Source organism: Deltaproteobacteria bacterium (assembly GCA_016207775.1). Taxonomy (GTDB): domain Bacteria; phylum Bdellovibrionota; class FAC87; order UBA2466; family UBA2466; genus JACQOU01. The sequence continues at coordinate 5,878 of JACQOU010000173.1, read as the reverse complement.
GGAAAGCCAGCTCAAAGCTCTGCGTTCCATGAAACTGGCGAAGTACTTGGAAACCCACTCATCCGTCACGACAACAGAAAAACTGATCATAATAGGAAAAGTCAGCCAAAAATATCGCTTAATAGCCAAACGAATCTCTTTTGGAAAAACAAAACTGGGTAAAATGGGGTAACCCAGTTTTCTCAGGCCCACCCACTGGAGCAGGCCGTGACCCAAGAAGCTGCCTACCAAAATTCCAATGCTAAAACCCATCACACCCAGATTCCTGTGCAGCAGTACCCCAAAAACAATAATGAAAAAATTGTAAACAATCGGAGCTACTGCTGGCAGAAAGAATCGGCCATAGGTCTGTTGAACGGATATTGCAAGCCCACCCCAGTAAAAGAAGAACTGTGCAGGCAAAATAAGCCGAAGCAGCTGAACCAAGAGCGTCTTTTGTGAAGGATCGAAGCCTGGCGCAATCAGGTTTGCAAGTTCTGCGGCCCAAAGCTCACAGACCAAAATGAAAACAATAAGAACACAACCCATAGCGGTTGATAGGGCCTGAAAGACTCTCTTTCCGAACACCTCGTTACCCGACTCGAGATAACCCGAAAGCATGGGGATGAATGAAATGCTGAGCGCCCCAGCCGCCATCAAATGGTTCAGAAAATCTGGAATGGTAAAGGATGCGTAGTAGACATCCGTAAGCGCAGTCGCTCCGACCGTCTGGGCCAAGGCCCATTCCCGGAAAAAACCGACAATGCGCGAGAGAATAATGCTGCCCATTAACAATAATGACGCCTGCCGAATTTTTCGGTGAGTGCTTGAAGTCATTTAAGAAATCTCGTCTGAGAATTTTTGAAGGTTATGATGGCCAGCCCCCCCTCGATTTCTTGCAAAAAAAGCGTTAAACTAATTTTGTAAGTGCCTTTCCAATTCTAGTCATTAGAAAATCGAAAAGCCAAATCTTAAAGTGAATTAATCAATGAAGAACCCGCTTAATTTAAGACCCTTTCTATTCCTGCAGATCCATCCCGAATCCGGAAATCCCATTGCAATGCGGATCGATCTGAATCGGGTGGCTTTTATGCTGGCAGCGATCAGTACCTTGTTCGCAGCGCTATTTCTGGGCACGCTGTTATTTTTTAGGGAACTGGAAATTAACCGCAAGTTATCTGCTCGTATGTTGGAACTCGAAATCAAAACAACGCTTTCCCAAGACAGTACGGTGGCATCCAGCATCACTCAACAGGGCGCCGCTACAGCTCCCGACAGACAGGCGACCCTTTCCACAAACTTCGATACACAAGAGCGTACCCCCGCTGCGGTCAGGGCGAAAATTGCTGACTTGTCTACTAGCTGCGAAGAGGGCACCTGTCTTGCATCCGTCGCACTCATGCCTACCTCGCCAGGCCAAGCAAGCGGCAGCCTTGTTTTGGTATTGGAAACAGAAATTCCCAGAATTGGGCCAACAATGCCCTCCACAGTGGTTCGAAAACGGTTTTTTATCTACCCTGGGAATGAAAGCAGGGACGAATTTGTTCCGGATGATTTATCAGGTGTGCAAGGCAAAACCTTTCAGTTTTCCCATGCCCTTCGTACAGGAGCTTCCTTTAATATAGGAAAACTGCTCAGGCCTCTGGCTTTGAACCTATATTTGATGGATCGTGATGGTGTCATTATCCATCACCAAAGAAAACCTATCGAGACAATAGAATGATCACTGAATTGAATGCCTCCTCACTCATTGCAGAAGCATCCATCGCAGAAGGTTCGCTCACCTTCTTTTCGCGTGCACTTGTTTTTGGTGTCGTTGAAGGAAGCGTCGTACAGCAAGCCTCTGAACCCCTTCAAATAGGAAAAACCGGATGGGTGCGAGGAGACATAAACTCCCAGGGCTCCGTTCTGATAGAGGGGCGAGTGGAGGGAAACATTATTTCCTCTTTTAGAATTACCCTGGCTCCCACGGCAAGGGTTACCGGCTGCCTCCATGCCCCAAAAATAGAAATTAAAGCGGGCGCTCACCTGGAGGGCGAAATCATGACAAAAAAACCTCCTGCCCGGTTAAAAGTGGCTTAATCCAGCGTAATCGGGGAATCCTTTTCAGGCAAAGAGCTCGTTCAATTCCTGACGGGTTGGAAAATTGATCAGAACGGCTCGACGTTGACCATGGAATACAAAGAAGCTTCCCGCAGCCACCGCAGAAGCTCTTCCTTCCACGACCGCAGAGCGTAAGTCAGAATTTTTTCCAGCCCCGCCAAGCGCAATGACCGGAATATTTACAGCGTCGGCCACTTTTCGGATTCGCTCCAAATCATATCCCATTTGGGTGCCATCGCGATCAATCGAGTTGAGCAAAATCTCCCCCGCACCTTGCTTCTCCACGTCTTGTGCAAGACTGACTGGATCTTTATCAATCACCTTTGTTCCTGACCGAATGAGCACTTCATCATGCCCAGCTTTTGACTTCCGCACATCAATGGAAACAACAATGCTTTGACTGCCAAAGGAGTCAGCAAGACGCCGAATCAGCCCAGGCTTCTCCACGGCTGCCGCTCCCAGGGCGGCTTTTTCAGCACCCGCTGCCAAAAGCTGCTTTACCTGTTCCTCATTACAGATGCCCCCTCCAACCGTAAAGGGCATCAAGCACTCGCTGGAAACTTTTCTCACGAAATCAATCGATATCAGCGATTTTTTTCTCGTTGCCCCGATATCCAATAAAATAAGCTCATCGACTTCCTTCGCACTGTAAATGCGGATGGCGTTCATCGGATCGCCAACATAGCGATGGTTTGTGAATTGTTCACCTTTAACAAGTCTGCCCTCCTCAATGAGCAGAACGGGCATGACACGAATTGGAATCATTCACTCACCCCAACCTTCATCCTTCCACAAACCCACGAATAAGATTAATGCCAGCCTGGTGGCTTTTTTCCGGATGAAACTGAGTACCGTAAATCTTTTCATCCTGTATCACAGAAGGAAACGAGTAACCATATTCCGTCGTCCCGATCACATTTCGCACATCCCGACAAACCAAGTGATACGAATGTGTGAAATAAAAACGGGATTTATCCGGAACGTGTTTGAAGATCGGACTTTCTTTTGTGGCGATGGTATTAAAGCCAACGTGAGGAATTTTTAACTTTAAGGTTTGTTTATCGAAACGAAACTTGACCACTTGAGCATCGATCCATCCCAAACCGTCCACATCTCCTTCCTCGCTATGCTTGGCCAACAGCTGCATTCCCACACAAAAACCAAGAAGCGGGGTCTTCTCCTCTTTCACTTTTCTCGTAAGAATAGGAATAACTCCAGACTGTTTGAGGTTGTCCATGGCTCGTGCGAAATGCCCCACGCCAGGCAGAATCAGTTTTGTCGCCTTTTCAATATCTGAGAGGTCACGCGCAACGGTTGCCTGGACGTCCAGTCGATTGCATAGATTAATAATAGAATTGAGATTACCCACCCCATAATCAACAATGACCAACATAGTTGAAACTATTATATCATGCTACTATGGTTTGCTTGATGGTCCTGACCCGAACAGAAAAGTGTTTCGCCATTCTTTCTTTCCTCGTTCTGGTGTCACTGAGCCTCTATGGGAGAAAACAAATCCTTGCTCGACGTCCCTCCCTGGCAGACATCTTAGGGCAATATCAAAAGTATGATGGAAAACTGTTACCGAATACCTTGATGGTCAGTATTTTCCCTAAGGATTCTGGTGAGACAAAGGCCATACAACGAGAGGCTGAAGTCTCGCTCGCCCTACCGCCAGGGTTTCCTCAGGGAACCCATCAGTGGGTTGAGATTATGGGAACTTTTCGCAAGGAAAAGGGAGGACTTATCGAAGTGACTCATTATGTCCTGCATCCCTGGCGGCTTTGGAAAGTGTACATGTCCCTACCCGCTGTACTAGTGGTTTTCTTTCTATTCGCTCGGAAATATCGCTGGGAAGCAAATGGACTGACCGAGAGGAAACGTGCCTGAACTCATTACCCATAGCTGTGCAGCACTCGTTGTCTGGAATTTTTTTCTCAAACGCTTGCCAGTTCTATTGGTAGTCATCGGTACTCTTCTTCCGGATTTATGCAGTCGACCCTTTACCATTCTTTTCGCTCATTCGGAAATGCGAACATTTTTTCCGGTGTTTCACGAACCCATTCCAATAACCCTGATTTGTTTTCTGTTATCGAGACTATTCATTCCATCTAAACGAAATGAAGCCTGGTTGGCACTGTGTTTAGGGGCTTACGTACATGAAGGGCTCGACCTTTTGCAGAAGGCGGTTGCAGAATCGTATTATCCACTGTTCCCGTTTTCCATGTGGAGCCCACGCTGGGGCATACTACACTCAGAGGCCACCCTTCCCTATCTGCCCCTTATTATCTTGGTTACTTGGGGCTTACTGAGCGTTGCCCGGCGGTCCAATCGAAACGCATAATACGAAATGAGTGGCAAATCTGCCCCAATTCGGTCGGCGGAGCTCCCAGATCAAACTGTGGATACTGATAGCAGTGCTCGGAGCTTTTCCAGGGTAACAAGGAAGGCAAGCGATCAAGAAATGGGGAATGATCGCTTCGACTCGTTACAAAAACAGGATTAAAACCCAAGTGCTTCAGTGCACCAACCGCCTTGCTTTCTTCAGGCGTGCCCTGGCTAATGGAAAGAAGCGATACCCCGTAAGCAGACGCCAGGGGAACTAAAAAGGTCAGGTCTCTCCATTGCGGGGCCAGTGCTACCAGGACAGGTTTATGTCCGACTTCAGTGAGTTCTGCCAGATTTCTTCTAAGGCTACGATAAGCCTGGTAAGTATTCTGGCAAACACTAAAGTGATTAACGGCATAAGTCGCAACAATATTCCACCCGAGGGAAAAAACAAGAGTTGCCATCGCAAGCGTTCTTCTGCTCTTGAGCCAAGCAGTCCACACCATACCACTCGCAATGATGACGAGCGCAACCCATTCCATTAAGTATCGCTGTCCATAGGGCTGAAGTTTGATTGGTCCAAAGCTGAATAAAATGTAAAAAAAGGCCGCAAAAGCAATATAGCCTTGAAAGAAAAAAAATTCCCGCGGCGGTCGAAGGTAAAGCTCCCTTGCCCACCCGATGACTGCAAGCACGGTCAGAGCTGGCCCAACATAAAATAGCAATGAATCAGGAGAGTAAAGCACAAACGGAAACCCACCTTGGTGATGCTGCCAGTGGGAGAGTGCCCAGAAGTAGCGCAGTCCAAGTCCTGCCGCAAACAAAATGCCGTAAATAACAAAACACAATCGCCAAGCCGACTGCAGTGCAACCGAACTTTTAGGCACAAGACGCTTTCGATAAAATGCAACCGCCAAAACAGCTGCCGCCAGCAATGCCACCACTGGAATGGCTGCCAGCGTGAACACCCGCTGTGCAAGAAAACGCACGTTGTCCGCATGCGCCGACAAGATGCCTGCAATGTAATGAGGTCGTACGTAACAGGCGGTTACCAAGAATAAAAGCAGGCATCCGAAACCGAGGGGCATAAATTTTCGACGAAAAGCTGAATGCTCCTCTTTTCTCAGCAGAACAAACCAGGCCCCTAGGAGGAAGGGCAAATATAACAGGGCGCTTATCCGTACCAGTAAAGCAGCACTCACGGCCATCATTGCAAAATACAAAGGCGGACCGGCAGCAGCTTTTGAGGCTTGAAGCATTGAAAAAATAATCCCCAAAAAAAACACAAGGCAAAGCGGCTCGGATAGCGGCTCTCGAAAAATAGTAACCACTAACGGCGTAAGGACAAAAAGCAAACCCGCAAGCCAGGGCCATAGCTTGCTTGCTGAAAAAAATCGGACAGAGCCGACAATGAGCAATAGGCATGCGAGTAAATGTAACCAGTGGATACGCATGCACTGGGCTTCTC
>JACQOU010000172.1 GCA_016207775.1 Deltaproteobacteria bacterium | reverse complement strand
TTCGATGTCAGTCACATGGGCCAATTTTCGATTCGGGGTCCCGGTGGCCTTGAAGCTTTGCAAGGCCTGGTTACCAATGACCTAAGCAAGATCGCAATGGGCCAAGCTCAATACAATGTTCTGTGTAATGAACAAGGGGGAACGCTTGACGACATTATCGTGTATCGGCGCTCCAAAGAACATGTGTATATCTGCGTCAATGCATCCAACCGGGAAAAAGACTTCGAGTGGATTCGTTCTCACTTACCTCCCGCTGTTCCACTGCAGGATGAGAGCTCCGAAACGGCTCTATTAGCGCTACAAGGGCCTAAAGCGCAAACCATCATGAATCTCGCTTGTGACCCAATCGTTGTCGAAAACCTTAAGTACTACTGGGGATGCGAAGCGAAAGTTTTTGAACGCCCCTGTTTCCTGTCACGAACAGGATATACGGGAGAGGACGGTTTTGAGCTTTACTTGCGTAACCAGGACGCTGCCGCCGTATGGGTCCAGCTTTTGGAAGCAGGTAGAAAAATGGGACTGGTGCCTTGTGGTCTAGGCGCACGCGACACCCTGAGACTCGAAATGGGCTATGCCCTCTATGGTCATGAGTTGTCGGAGAAAACCAGCCCGCTTTCGGCCGGGCTTTCTTGGGTGGTGAAACTCAATAAGCCAACCCCGTTCATAGGGATGCGATCTCTAGAACAAGAACGCAAGCGAGGAAGCACAAGAGTGCTGGGGTCGTTTGTTATCGACGACAGAAGAATCGCAAGGCAAGGCTACCGGCTAATGGATGAAAAGGGGTTCATCCTAGGCGAGATCACCAGCGGCACATTTAGCCCGCATTTGAATAAACCCATTGCTTTGGGTTTTGTTGACTCAGAAAAAGCAAATCGAACGGATTATTTCGCAGAAGTGAGAGAGCAGCTCGTAAAGGCGATCCCATCCAAACTCCCCTTTGTGACCTCTCGCGTGAAAAAGAATTAACAAAGCGACCATTACCTAACCATTGTCTGGCAGTATACGAAGCCTACGCATCAGGCACATCAATTGCACACATTATTAGGAAGAAACTGTAACGTAGATTGAAGAGGAGGCTGTCCTATGCGAGCCGCTGTTGTTGCATTAGCCTTTGCAATAGGTTGTTATTGTTTTGCACTTACTCCGGCAACCCACCAAGATCCTACTCGCCCTGTATCCGGCGTGGCACCCACTGCAGTGCCCGGACAACATGTCAATAACCTGGCGATTGCCGAAGACCCGTGCTCTAAACTCAGACGCAAACCGGAAGAAAAGAAACTCGAAGATAAGCAATTTATACAATCCAAATAGTTGCTCAGTACTTTTTCCAATGGTAGAAAAGACCTTTCACGGTTGACTAAAGCTTTGCTTTTTCCAAGTGTTAGCAGAAGGAGAGCGCGGTGAATATTCCAAAGGGCCTTCATTATACCAAAGAACATGAATGGGTGTCCGTTGACGATAACATTGCCACCGTTGGCATCAGCGATTTCGCTCAGCAATCGTTGGGCGATGTTACCTACATCCAGCTTCCCAAAGAGGGGGAGCAAGTCCGTAAGGATGACCCCTTCGGAATAGTCGAATCCGTAAAGGCTGTGTCCGATCTGTATTCACCCGTTACCGGTAGAGTAGTAGAAATCAATCTGCCGCTGCTCCAGGCACCCGAACTGCTGAACTCGGATCCGTACAACGATGGGTGGATGATTAAGGTGGAAGTGAAGGACGAGTCCGACCTTGAGGATTTAATGTCCAGTGAAAATTATCAAGAATATATTGAGGAAAAATCTTAGTGCCCTTTATCCCTTTAACAGACGACGAAGAGCGGACAATACTTACCACGCTCGGCTGCCAGACATCGGATGATCTGTTTGCCTCCATTCCGCCCAAGATCCGAGAAACAGCAAAGATGTCCCTCCGGCTTCCGGAAGGACGCGCGCTTGCAAAAGGAATGACTGAACACGAAGCACGGCTTTGGTTCGCTGAACGTGCCGAACGTAATACTCCAGCGAAATTCCGCCATTTCCTGGGCGGTGGGGTTTACGATAATGTGATTCCCTCGGCAGTCGATGCTTTGGTTGCGCGAGGAGAATTTCTTACCTGTTACACCCCTTACCAACCTGAGATCAGTCAAGGTACTCTGAAAGCCATTTTTGAATTCCAAACTTTTATTTGCCGCCTCACAGGAATGGAAGTGGCCAATGCCTCCATGTATGATGGTGCTTCCGCGATCGCGGAAGCCATATTAATGGCAAACCGGCTACGACCAGGAAAACGCTCCGTTTTAATTTCGTCATTGCTCCCGCCAGACTACCGACAAGTCGTCGATACGTTCCTCAAACATCAGGCATGTTTGAGTGTCGAGCTGGGGTTTGACGAACTCGGTGCGGTGGACGTCCGGGAAATGGCCGAGCTGGCAAAAACGAACGATCCTTGCTGCGCAGTCGTGTGTTACACCAATTACTTTGGGGTGGTTGAGGATTTAGCTTCCATTCGCTCCTCCTTACCTTCCGATTGTTTACTCGTTGTGTGCATTCCCGATCCGAGTGCGCTTTCTATTTTCGAAACCCCAGCCGCTTTGGGGGCCGATATTGTCGCAGGCGAAGCTCACCAATTCGGCACTCCTATGTCCTTTGGTGGACCCCATGTTGGTTTTTTTGCGACTCGCAGATCCTACGCAAGGCAAATGCCTGGGCGTCTTGTAGGTGAAACAGTGGATAGCCGAGGAAACACGGCCTATGCGTTGACACTGGCTACGCGCGAACAGCATATTCGACGAGAGAAGGCCACTTCAAATATCTGTACGAACCAGGGACTCATTGCACTCAGATGCACTATTTACTTGAGTCTGCTGGGCAAAGACGGTTTTCGCAAACTCGGCATTCAGAATTACTCTCTTTTTGATTACTTAAAGACCAGCTTGGAAAGCCTTGGAATACCGATGAAGTTTAAGAAAGCATTTTGTTACCGAGAAGGGTTATTTGAAGTTCCTAATCTTGATAAACGTTTTGATGCGGCAGTTGCAAAAGGAATTATCCCTGGAATCAGGCCTGCAAAAAAAGGATTCCAACCAAACGAATTCGGCTCAACTCTCCTGGTGACAGTCCATCCCAAGCTTGCCAAGGCAGACGTCGATGAACTCGTCGAGGTGCTTTCTCATGATTGAAGGACAGGGCACCACAGGATTGGTGCTTAAAGAGCCGACTATTTTTGAGCGCTCATCTGCAGGCCGCCAAGGGTACGCTTTGCCTGCACTGGATGTACCTGAAAAGCAGCCTGTTCGTTTTGTGCGTCACAAAGCCGCCGAGCTTCCCGAGGTGTCAGAATTGGAAGTTGTTCGGCATTTTACTCGGCTCTCAAACTGGAATTACTCAGTGGACTTGGGCATGTTCCCCCTTGGATCGTGCACCATGAAATACAACCCTCGTATCAACGAAGAAATCGCAGCTTTACCTGGCCTGAGTGTCATTCATCCCGACCTTCCAGCAGAACATTGCCAGGGCGCGCTTGAAATTATTTATTGTCTGGAAAAACTTCTTTGTGGCATTTCCGGAATGGATGAGTGTACTGCTCAGCCTTCTGCTGGAGCACAGGGAGAGCTTACAGGACTGATGATTGTACGCGCTTTCCACGAAAGTTTGGGAAGCTCCAGAAAAATCGTCCTTGTGCCCGATACTGCCCATGGCACTAATCCCGCTTCTTCAGTGCTTGCCGGCTATCAGGCAATCACTTTGAAGTCTTCTTCATCAGGCATTCTCAACTTAGAAGACGTCCGGGGGGTCTGTGATAAGTTTGGCCGCGACATCGCAGCGATGATGATTACCAACCCCAACACGCTCGGCTTGTTTGAATCCAATATTATTGAAATCAGTCAGGCGTTGCACAATGTTGGGGCCCAACTCTACATGGATGGAGCCAATCTGAACGCTATCATGGGGTATGCAAAACCCTCAGATATGGGCGTCGATGTCATGCAATTTAACTTGCATAAGACCTTCTCTACTCCCCATGGTGGTGGGGGTCCAGGTGCCGGCCCCGTGGCCGTCCGTTCTCATCTAGCTCCCTATCTGCCAAACCCACGCATTCGACTGGTCGAAGGCAAATACGTGACGGAAAATCTTAAGAGCTCAATCGGAAAAGTGAGGGGGTATTATGGAAATTTCGGTGTCTTGGTGCGGGCGCTGGCTTACATTCTCCAACAGGGTGCCGATGGTCTAAAGCAAGTTTCCAAAGCAGCCGTCCTGAATGCCAATTATCTGCGTCACCGACTGTCATCCCATTTTGCCGTGCCATACCGTAGCCCTCATTTTCACGAATGCGTGTTGACCGATGCTATTCAAATAAAAGAAAATGGCGTCAAAACGCTTGCGATTGCTAAGGCGCTCATTGACCAGGGGTTTCATCCACCGACTATTTATTTTCCGTTAGTGGTGGGCGGAGCCATGCTGATTGAGCCTACTGAGACAGAAAGCTTGCAGGAACTCGACAAACTGATTGATGCTTTCATCACAATTGCCGAAGCAATCCGGACCAAGAAGGATAATTTTGAGCACGCACCTCGAAAAACTATCGTGGGAAAGGTGGATGAGGTTAGGGCAGCCAGACAGCCGATCCTCTCATTGGACGATCGCGCTCAGTGAACAGCGTTTTTATTTCCTGCTATTCGCTTTTGCTCTAATCCATCTGTGGCTTTCTTCATGGCTCGCTCCCTCAGAAGACGAGCTGTACTATTGGTGTTGGTCAAGGAACTTGCAGTGGAGCTATTTTGACCATGCGCCACTGGTTGCATTTCTTATTGCTGCTTCGACATGGATTCTTGGTGACTCCCTGCTGGCTATACGATTTTTCGCCTGTATTGGCGGAGTGGCTATTTTGTGGCTTTTGTCCACTCTGACTGAATCGAAGCGAATGCTGGGGCTTCTGTTTTTTTGCC
>JACQOU010000171.1 GCA_016207775.1 Deltaproteobacteria bacterium | reverse complement strand
GTTTGATTTCCATACAAATTATCTAATAATTACGCTTATATATAAGTAGTCCAGCTAGCCGGACTACCCACTCTCACTACTTGACTTAAACCGGTAAAACGCCGATACTTAAAGTTGGACTAAATTGGTCCAAGTTGGTGACTGTGCCCTAACTAATCTTTTCAATTATCAGAGTACTATGCTTAGGGTCAACAAAAAGCTCGAATACGCCATTTTGGCTTTGCTTTATTTAGCTTCGAAACCTCATAGAGTTGCTAGTGTGCGCGAGATCTCAAGCGATTGCCATATACCCGAAGCCCTCCTAAGCAAGATTATGCAGACCCTAAAAGCCAGTGGCTTCGTAGCTGCTTTACACGGTAACCAAGGGGGCTATTGTCTCACCTGTGATTTGGCCAGCGTCAGTCTTTTTGATTTGATGCAGAACATTGTCCGAGACGTGGGATTGGTAGATTGCATCCGTAATAGGCATGGAATGGACGACGTTTTTTGCACAGCGCGACCAAACTGCGCACTCGCCGCTCCCATGCGATCGCTCAATCAGCGGATTGTGCAATTATTCCGTTCCACTTCACTTAAAGAACTGGCGATGGTTAAGGGAGCACAATGAAACTTCCCATTTACATGGACAACCACTCCACTACTCCAGTGGACCCGTCCGTGTTGGAAGCAATGTTGCCTTATTTTACCAATAAGTTTGGTAATGCGGCCAGCAGAAGCCATCCCTTCGGTTGGGAAGCAGAAGAAGCGGTTGAGAAAAGTCGTGTTCAAATTGGAAAACTGATTGGAAGCGGGCACAAGGAGATTATTTTCACAAGTGGAGCAACCGAAAGCACGAATATTGCTCTAAAAGGCACAGCCGAGATGACCTGTGAGAAAGGCAATCACATTATCACTCAGGTGACCGAACACAAGGCAACACTGGACTCGGCAAAATACCTGGAGAAACATGGATGCCAAGTCACCTACCTGCCTGTTGATCAAAACGGCATGGTGGATCCACTCGACGTGGAAAAAGCCATTACCCCAAAAACTATCCTTATCACCATCATGCACGCAAACAACGAAGTCGGAACCATTCAACCAATCGGTGAAATTGGCAAAATTGCTAAAAAGCATGGGGTTCTGTTCCACGTAGATGCCGCCCAGACTCTGGGCCGACTCGCTATTTCTGTCGACCAGATGGGCATTGATATTCTATCCGTTTCTGGGCACAAGATTTACGGACCAAAAGGCATTGGCGCGCTCTATGTTCGAAGAACAAATCCGCGAGTCAGGCTATCTCCGATTGTCCATGGCGGTGGTCACGAACGTGGAATACGCTCAGGCACGCTCAACGTCCCGGCCATCGTAGGATTCGGGCAAGCCTGTGAACTCGCATCATCCCTGATGGATGAAGAAAGCAGGCGCATTACCGAATTGCGTGACCGCTTAATGAAGGGAATCATGGGAGCTTTGCCTGATGTCTTTCTCAACGGTCACCCCAGCCTACGGCTGTGTGGAAATCTTAATTTGAGTTTTGCTTATGTTGAGGGCGAGGCGCTCATGATGGGTTTAAACGATATAGCGGTTTCCTCAGGTTCCGCTTGTACTTCGGCTTCGTTGGAACCCTCTTATGTGCTCAGATCGATGGGCAAGCCGGAAGAACTCGCCCACACGTCTATACGCTTCGGTTTAGGGCGCTTTAACACAGAAGAAGAAGTGCAATTTGTGATCACGCGTGTGGTGGAAACGGTTACTAAGTTAAGGGAAATGTCTCCTTTATATGAAATGGCGAAGCAAGGCATTGACCTAAAGTCGGTGCAGTGGGATGTACCGCATTAATGAAGTGACGTATGGCATACGGACCAAAACTATTGGATCATTACAATAACCCGCGAAATGTGGGGTCCCTCGATAAGAGTGACCCGACGGTTGGCACAGCAGTGGTTGGAGCACCTGAATGCGGTGACGTCATGAAGTTGCAACTTAAGATTAAGGGAAACATCGTTGAAGACGCGAAGTTCAAGACTTTCGGGTGCGGGAGTGCCATTGCGAGCTCAAGCCTTGCTACCGAGTGGATTAAGGGTAAGCGGATAGACGAAGCCCTGCAAATCAAGAACACAGACATTGTACGCGAACTCAGTCTGCCCCCCGTAAAAGTACATTGTTCTGTTTTGGCTGAGGATGCCATCAAAGCTGCAATTGAAGACTATCAGAAAAAGCAGCAGGCACTCGCCAAGCAGTCTAATGCGCAGGGGGATGAGGAACCAAAATAGCAATAGGAGATAACAATGATTACATTGACCACTAATGCAATTGAGCAGATCAAGAAATTCCGTGAAGAGGCTAAGATGCCGTCAGGAGGTCTTCGGATCGCTGTGGTGGGCGGAGGTTGTAGCGGTCTTTCTTACAAACTCGATTTCGAAAAAGAATCACGCCCCGACGACAAAGTGTTTGAGCAAGAGGGTGTGAAGGTTTTTGTGGATCCCAAAAGCTTTCTCTACCTGAATGGTCTTGAGGTAGATTATAAAGGCGGATTAACGGGGTCAGGATTTACATTTAACAATCCAAATGCTCAAAAAGGCTGTGGGTGTGGAAGTTCATTTTCCCCATAGCCAGCTCGCCTGCTGGAAATGCAGAGCCGCACCGTCCGACCTTCCCGTTTGTTCAAGGTGTGGCGCTGTCCAGGATTTTCCGGATGGTCTGAGTCACTATGAAACTCTGGGGTTGGGCCCATCGCTTGCTCTTAATGAAGAGGAGTTGCGTAACCACTACTATGCGCTTTGCCGCGAGCTTCATCCCGACCAACATATCGATAAGGAATCAAGGCAGTCTATCTACTCTCTGCGATGGACGACAGCTATTAATAAGGCCTACCAAATCCTGCGCGACCCAATTCAGCGTTCACAGTACGTCCTGCAGCTCCATCAAGTCGATACAGCCCAATTGAAGCCCGCGCTTCCGTTCAAGCTTGCCGAGACTTATCTCGATTTGCAATCAGACGGCCCGATGGGTAAAGAAATTTTCGAGGACTTTAAGAAAGAAATGCTTGCTGAAATCGTAAAGAATGAACAGCAGTGGGACCCTATTGCACGTCAATTTGACTCAGGAGTGGATCGTCCTTCCGTTCTGCGGCAATTGGCACAGTACATGGCTAATCAGAAAATTTTGTCAGCAATGGCCAATGATCTGAATAAAAGATGGAAGGAGTAGCGGTTGCCTATTCTTGGAATTGATCTGGGTACAACGAACAGCCTGGCAGGCTTAATTGAAAAAGGCCGGCCACGCCTTTGCACTGGAGAGGATGGCAGTACGCTGATACCTTCGGTCGTTTCTTTTGATAAAGATTTTCATCCGTGTATTGGCATCGATGCAAAAAAGGCGCTGGCAACCGAAAGCAAAAGAACTCTTTATAGCGTGAAAAGGTTTATGGGGCGGGGTCGGGCCGATATCGTTCATTGGGAACAGCAACTGCCGTTCGACTTATCGCCAAGCGACGCACACATGGTTCGTTTTGCGATTGGTGAGAAAACCTATACGCCAATTGAAATCAGTGCCCTTATCCTGGCAAAATTGAAGCGCCTTTCTGAGGAGCAATTCGGAGCAAAAATTGATAAAGCAGTCATCACGGTACCCGCCTACTTTAACGATGCACAAAGACAGGCAACCAAGTTTGCAGGTGAGCTAGCGGGTCTTGAAGTGGTGAGAATCATCAATGAGCCAACGGCCGCCTGTCTCGCCTACGGTCTCCACAAAAAGGCAACAGGAACGATCGCCGTCTTTGATCTGGGCGGTGGCACCTTTGATATTTCTATTTTGCATGTGAAGCAGGGGGTTTTTGAAGTTTTGGCCACCAATGGAGATACCGCGCTCGGAGGTGATGATTTCGATCACGAAATAGCCCTCCATTTGCGCACTGCCATCGTTGAGACGACTGGCAGAGATCCGTGGTCCAGCGTTGAAACAAGAACAGCCCTTCTTGTTGAATCGGAGCGGATAAAACGAGCACTGACGGATGCTCCTGAGGTTTGTTTCAGTTGGAATGGTTTTGAAAAACAAGTCTCTCGCCAACAGATGGACCAATGGCTTGTTCCTATTCTTAAACGCGTGGAAGGCCCTTGCAATCAGTGTCTTTCAGATGCCCACCTTCAGAAGCAACAACTTTCTGAAGTCATTTTGGTAGGCGGCAGTACTCGTATGCCGTTCGTGCAAAAATACGTAAGAGAATTGTTCAGCAAAGATCCTATCAACACGTTAAATCCCGATGAAGTAGTCGCCGTGGGTGCCACCGTGCAAGCAAACATTCTGTCGGGCCAGCAGGGCGGGATGCTTCTATTGGATGTGATTCCTCTGACGTTGGGAATTGAGACAATCGGAGGAACAACCAGTGCCATCATTGCAAGAAACACCACCATTCCGGTTTCAGCTTCACAACAATTCAGCACCTATGTGGATGGCCAAACGTCGGTTGAGATCCACGTCCTGCAAGGGGAACGCGACCTGGCGCAAGACAATCGAAGTCTTGCACGCTTCCAGTTAAAAAACCTTCCTCCTATGCCAGCCGGAATTCCGAAAATAGAAGTGGAGTTTGTCATCGATGCAAACGGTATTCTCAGCGTCAGTGCCTCCGAACAACGTTCGGGACAAACAGCCTCGTTGACGGTCAATCCCAGTTATGGTTTGTCTGCCGAGGAAGTGGAAAAAATGCTATCCGAAGCCTACGCCAATGCAGAGTCTGATTTTGACAAACGATTTCTCATTGAATCAAAAACATCGGGAGAAAGTCTGGTACGTGCTGCTAGAAAATCACTCAAACAGGGGTCACACTTAATTGGGCAGGCAGAGCGGGACAACATCGAGCGTGCCATCGCAGAACTGGAAGCGGCATTATCATCGTCAAGTGATTACAAACTCATCCGCAAAAAGATAGAACACCTCGAGCAATCCAGCCGCCACTTTGCTGAATTGTTGATCAATGATGCTATGGCAAGCGCCTTAAAGGGGAAGAACCTCGCAAATCCAGCGGAGGACCCGTGAAGTGGACTGATATTCATGAAATCGCTACGGAATTGTACAAGAAATTTCCTAACCAGGACCCCTTAGCCCTCCGATTTACCGACCTGCACCGCCGCGTTAGAGAGCTGCCGGCATTTGACGACGATCCCAAGCACTCGAATGAAAAAATACTAGAAGCAATTCAGATGGCCTGGCTCGAGGAGCGCGACTAACCATATGAATCCCTGAATACCCGGATAACTCCAGTTGGGTAACACTTGTTAATGCAAACCGGTGCGGCACTTCATCTAACTATCCAAACCCATTCAAGTATGTTAAATTTTATTGGATTCGTATTCTTTTTGAATAACACCATTGCCTTAAAAAATTAGTATTACTCACTGAAGAGGAGAAAAGATATGTCTTGGTTTGCCAAGGTGTGTTTCTTTTTTCTGTCGATATCTACCCTAACCTTCGCCGAACGGATAAAACTTTCGGATACGGTGGTGAAGACGACCTTTCGGGCCAACGTGGTTGCCTCCAATGCGGTCGTTAAGCCGGTAGAAATTTCACTTTCCATCCCCGAGATTTCTGTTTCGAAAACGGAGGATGATTTTGATGAAGTGATTGTCGACGGATTGGTCCCTCTTGAGAAAATTGGAAGCCCACAGCTGGTAACAACTGGTTCACTCATCGCTGTACCCGATGGATATGAGGCAAGGGTTTCGATCCTCCATCAAAAGGAGGTCGAGCTTCAAAAAGTTGTCGTGCGTCCCGCCCAGCGCACCTATAGGTGCGCAGTAACCAGCAACTCATTCGAGTTCAATTCCAAGCTTTATGGGTCGGCAGAGATTTTTCCAGCAAACGTTGTGGAACTCGAAGAGGTGGGAAGGTTACAAGATCTCAAGCTGCAACGGGTTGCCCTGTATCCCCTTCGAATGGATATGAGAGCAAAAACGCTGAAAGTGGCCCAAGAGATTGTGTTAAGAGTGGATTTTATAAAGATCGGAAACACACGGCAGATTCACCTGCCGAAGACTTTCTTCCAGTTAAGCCGCTTGGCCACCGTCAACGGACAAGCACTGGGAAATGCGGTCAGGCGAGCTGCAGCTCCTGAAACGATGCTCATCTTCACGGCTGCAAGCCTGAAAGATGGCCTAAAGCCGCTCTTAGAGTGGAAAACATCCAAAGGAATTTCAACCGCCGTATTCACATTAGAGGAAGCTGGCGGTACGAAAGAAAAACTTAAAAGCTTCATAAAAAATTATTACGACACGCATGACCCCAAGCCCTCGTACCTCGTATTGGTTGGAAATGGAACGACCATGCCAACGTTTATGGAACCCACGGGAAGCGGCAAGGCAGCCTCCGACTATCCGTTCTCCCTATTGTCCGGAGAAGATATTGTTCCTGATATTTTGTACGGTAGGATAGTCGCCGATAATCTGGACGAATTAGCCCGCCAGATCACTCGCTGGATTGATTATGAAAAGGCACCACAAAGTGCTGCAAGCTGGTACACGGCAGCAACCACCATTGCAAGTAATGAAGGTAGCGGGCCATCCGATGCCGAATACGCCAAGACAATTGAAAACTCACTGAGGGGCTATACCTACAAGAACGTGGATCAATTCTATCAGGGCACCTCCACTGCAACGGCAACAAACATTAGCAATGCCTTGAAGGACGGACGCTCGTGGCTTTCCTATTTCGGTCATGGAACGGGGACTGCCTGGGGCTCGACCAACGATACCTTTGATGTCGCAAGGGTCGGCCAGCTCCAAAACCCAACACGTCTTCCGGTCATTATTGATGTCGCTTGCTCGAACGCGTCGTTTGTGACCATACCAAAGTGCTTTGGCAAGGCATGGGTCACCCATCAGTACCAGGGTCAAAATGCGGGTGCTGTAGCGTTCCTTGGAGGATCGGTATTTATCAGCTGGCATCCACCCGCTATTATGTCCGTCGGAATTGCGAAATACCACTTTGAGAAACCGGTTTACACTTTGGGAGGCAGCGTACTGGCTGGACAAACCTATCTAATGGAGAAAAAAGGAACCGGTGCAGACGTCGTGGACAATCTCAAGTGGTACCACCTTCTGGGCGATCCCTCGCTGTTGATCCGGACGAGTACTCCGCTTGCTTACCAAGTGAAGCACTCCCTGACTAAACAGTCGCAGAACTCGATACTCAATGTAGTGGCAAATGATCTCAGCGGAAAAGCAGTACCCGGATTGCTGGTTGCTTTAGCAAACCCTTCAACCACAGGGGCACCGATTGCAGTTGGCCGCACGGATGCAAACGGTTCCGCTGTTCTTGAGGTTGCAGACCAGCTTGAACCAAACACGCTCATGACCGTCACAGGCTATAACGCTGAGACGTATCAGGAATTGATCAATTAGACTCTATTTGGCGGTAATGGCGCGCTCGCTGGGTTTTCGAAAAAGATAAATGGACGGACAATCTTTGCCGGTGACCCAAAGACCTTCCGGACTGTAAGCAACACCATCAACCACTGGGCATGCTTCTGGGTCGGGCAAACCGAAAAGTTCTCCTATCGCACCGGTAGTCGGACTAATGGAAAAAATGTGTCCTCGGTGTTGTGTGAAGCTGGAAGCCCAAAGCTGTCGGCCATCCCAGGCCAAATCCTCCAAGTCTTTCACGAGAGTGGTGAGTGTCCGGACAACTTTAAGATTCACGGGATCCACAAAATAAATTTTTGAGCTGTAATTGCCAGTCATGATGAGGTACTGACCATCATGGGTGAGCCCCCACCCATGCTTTTCCGGAGTACTGCCGACACGCAGGAAATTAAAACGATTCCTATCAAAGACTCCTTTATAAATTCCATTGTCGGAATAACTCAGATTCCAAAGTTTTCCATCGAGCCAGGCGATACTCTCACTATACTCAGAAGCCGGTTGGTAGCGAGCCAGTACAGTTCCATCCTTCGGATCTATCTTGACTATCATTTTTGGAAGGGCGTGCCACAGGTAACCCTGATAGTAATCTAATCCCTCGGAGTAACCTGAATGGGGAATTTTTCCAATTAATTCCAGCTTCCCTGCAATGCATGACACACCTGCGATAGCAAGCAAGAAGAGGAGTTTGGGCTGCATATCTATCTTTTCGGAATAAACCTTAGGGGCTTGATTTCAACGCTAAAGAAGGCGAATTGCTTCACAAGTAATGCGACCGAGGAGCGGTGCGCTAATTCTGATTTTTAACCTGGTTGGCTCAAAACTCCGACACCGTGTATTTTTTGGATTGAATAAGTCTAAAAACTACAAGGAGTTGAGCATGAG
>JACQOU010000163.1 GCA_016207775.1 Deltaproteobacteria bacterium | reverse complement strand
TATTGTAACATACCAGTTAAAATATTAGAATAATTTATCCAATTCGAAATCCATTCACAGAACCGCCACATGTTTGCGGTAATTAGGTTCTGCTATTGGAAATTGGGGGGCCATGGTATCGAGAAGCCATGAATCATTCAAAGTTCTATTCAAAACAGAATGAGTGGGCCGGAACGTATCTTGGTGAAGTAAATGAATCGCATCGTCAGACTCTTCGAAAGCTGGAACGCCTCGCGGGAGCGGGTCCGCACGTAATTTTGGAACTTGGTGCAGGTGGAGGGCAGAATGCTTTTGTGATGGCAAAAGCAGGGCACCGAGTATGTGCTGTTGAACTCGATCCGATCTCAGCATCAAATGCGCAACGACTTGCACAACAATGCCCACCAAAAAGCCTGACCGTCTTCCAGGGTGATTTTTACTCAGTTGTCATTTCTGAAAAATTTAATGTTGTATGCTATTGGGACGGATTTGGAATTGGAGCTGATGAGGAACAACGTCGGCTTTTATGTCGAATTTCCAAGTGGCTTAAGCCAAATGGCGTTGCACTTGTTGATATTTACACTCCGTGGTTTTGGTTGCGAGCAGCTGGAAATAGACAGTCCTTTGGAAATGTAGTTCGAGAATATGGGTTTGATGCCGCTGGTAGCAGAATGCTAGATCGTTGGTGGCTAAGAGGTCGAGAAAAGCATGCTGTCGAACAATCGCTTCGCTGTTATTCGCCAGCCGATCTAAAGTTATTGTTAGAAAATTCCGGATTGCGAGTTCAATCTATCGAGCCCGGCGGTGCCGTTGATTTCGTGACTGGAAATTATTCTGAACCCGTTTCTCTTGAGCGGGCCATGATGTATACTGCGACGGTGATTCGCAGCAGTTGCAATAAATATCTAAAGTAAAACGACTTTTATTCCATACCGAACGAAGATCTTATCTGCCGTAAGTACTGGAATGTCTTCTAGCTGGCTTTGGGAAATGAGCAATCGGTCAAACGGATCAAAGTGATGGTTGGGGAGATGCCCTGCCGCAAGGGCGTGAGACGATTCAATAGGGAAATCCTGTATCCCTAACTCCGCGTTCTTAGTTGGAACATAAGTCAGAGGACTTTCTGGTAATCGCAGTATCGCTTGCCTTGCCATGCCTACTTCCTAAAATGCTTCTTAAAGACCTCAGGCATCGAATCGAAATCCTCTGCAATCGTAATACGTCCCTTTTCCAGTCCGAAAGTGCGAGTTCGAACTGCTGTTCTCACGGGAATCAACTGAGCCACGGGACGACTACCCTTCTTAATGATAATGGTACGCCCTCGACTGACCTTTGCCAGAAGTCTGGATAGATGGGTCTTTGCATAGTGAATAGCAACTTCTTCGGGCTGTTTCTTCATTCTTTTTATATTAGACTAAGTCAGTTGACTAAGTCTAATAGTCCTGTCTGGAAGGAAGATTGTATCCGTTTTTATTATCGATTATCGAAATTCTGGACGAAAATTAGGTGCGAGATCCATCAGCTCGAGAATGTGCTCTTTCGTTACAGGACCGTGGAAGAATCCCGCTCTAGAAAGTCCTACGAGTTGCAAATCAAAGTACATCTGGATATTCATCACAAGTAGGTGGTCTTCAGAAGCAAATAATGTCTTTTGCATGTCGAAAAACTTATTCTTTACAAGATCGCGAAGTTCCTTGATCTCCGTTTCGATTTTAGCTTTACCTGAGTTTGATAAATTCCGAAGCCTCTGAAATACGGCTTCAAGCACTGTTGCAATTTCTGTCTGTATGGGATCAAGCTGATTTTCTTTGGCTGCCCTTGCTACTTCAGCCCTGACACTTTCTATTTCCGCATCAAAAATGTCCTTAGCTGAGTTAGTTCCGGTGGAAGGCCGGTGTGGTTCCGCGGCACGAGCGGGTGAAGCCGCCGTATCATTTTCCCCATTATCTCCACTCGAACGTTTTCCGTTCTTCAATCCTTCCCAAGCTTCTTGAATACGAACGAATTTCTTTTTGGCCTCCTTTTCCTTTCCCGGATTGCGATCAGGATGAAATTTCATTGCTGCCAGCCGGTATGCACGGTCAATTTCATCCGGAGAAGCTCCTGGCTTCAGTCCGAGTCGTTTCCAAAAGTCGTTTGAATTCGGGTGGAAATCAGCAAGAGCGTCAGCACAATTTGCATCGTATTTTGCTGCGTGCAGGTTGCCGGGCCTTGCGAGCATAAAGAGGCTGACGAAAATTGCGCCTCCGACAAGCATTCTCTTTGTATTCACGATAAGGTACATGCCTACCTACGTCTCGTTGCCTAGAGAAAGCAAATAACATGCCTGGGGAAAAAAGGCGCTCCTGATGCCAGCATCGATTCCGACCTTATCCTATTTCTTTCTCCCTAAAATCCTAAGAATTCTCAGGAATAAGTTGATAATGTCCATATAAATAGCAGCGGCACTATCAATGGCATTATCGACTGTTTTCGGGATCTGGTTGGCTCTCCCCCAGTCCAGTCCGATATAGCCGCAAAAAATAATCGCCACAGTCCAGTCAATCCATGGAATTTCGGGTCGGTGAAAGAAGAACAGCCCTACAAGCTCAAAAATAATAACGAATAGCAGCGAAAAAAATAGAACTCGAGCAATCGCTCGAAAGAAGGCGGGAAAAATTGTCCCCACAATCATCATGCTAATTGTGACTACCGCCGTGATCTGAATCGCCTCCAATACCAAAGATGAGTCATATCGAGAGACTACGACATTAATGACGAAACCAAAGGGAACAACAACGAGGTTATAACCGACGAAGCTGACCATTGGTTTTTGAGACTTATTAAATAGGTAGATGCCCAAGAAACAGGAGGCAAAATAGAGTAGCAAGAATAGCCTGAAGTCGATGCCCACTACACTCTCAGCAGGAATATAGCGGACAATCAGCCAATTTAACCAGAAGCCCCAGCACAAGACTGCGCCGATGAGGATATTATAGGCTCTGTCACTAATAATTGCGGCCGTGGTAGTGCTGCGCTTAAAGATGTCGTCTTTCATATCCGCCCCTATTCTTGGAATTGTATATTAATCAGGTGTAAAAGGCTAAGTGCAGCTAGCGGTGTCTCTCGAACAAGCGCCTCCTGTACTTCTGTTGGCAGATGTCTTGCACAAAGCGAAAAATATCTGGGCGTGTCGTTACTCAGGCTGCCCCACTGGGTCCTCCCCTCCCAAAATAACTTGACGACCGCCCCCAATCTGATGGTATATACACCATATGGAGGCGACCGAGATTCTTCATCAGAAGGCAGTTCTCAAGCATCAACATGATGAAGACCGACTGGTAATATTTGAGATCATCGTGTGGCGTGTTGGAGTGTCATCAAACTACCCTGATGGAATTAAGTATCGGGCATGGCTGTCTGAAGGCGGCCAAACTCTCTTCGGCTTCGACAACCACAAGCCAAAGGGAGCGCATCTACACGTTCATGATGTGGAGATAGGTTATGTGTACCGAGGGCTTGATGCTCTGAAAGCAGACATTGTCGCCATGATTCAACAGGAGGGATTTATTTATGAAAAGTAAACGTGTTATTTTAGTAGTGGAATCGACCAAGACGGCACTTGACCGAGCCGTATCGGTTATAAAAAAGCCCACAAGGAAGTATGCCAACATGCTCATCATAAGTTTCCCGGATTTTGATACTCTTGGAAAAGTCATCACGGGTGCCCGTCTTGAGCTTCTTACAGCCATCAGAGTTCACAAGCCAAAATCAATCCAGGAGCTAGCGAAGTTAGTTGAACGTGATTTCAAAAATGTCTACCAGGACGTGAAACTGCTGGCTGAGTATGGATTAATTACGCTCAAGGAATCTGGCCCTAGGCGCGCATCGAAACCTGAATCGAAATTTTCGGAACTGGTTCTTGCGGCGTAACCCCTATTCAGGGCGCATTGAGGACCAAATAAGATTGTATGACCAAGAAATAGAAACCTTTGCTGAGGGGAAGCAGTTGAGCGCAAATTGAAGCTAGATTGGATTAAATCCGATCTTTATTTGTAGCATGTAAACACGAAGGCTGCGCTGCCACCAATCATCGCCTAACTCCATGGCGTACGTTGAAAAGTGAATTTGAGTGTGAGGATGCAACGTAAAGCTGAAGCCAAAGGTGGGATAAGCTTGCAAGACTCCCGTTCTCAGAGAAAAAAAGCGATGGCGTAATTCAATGCCAAAATGAACGGTTTGAAAGAGGGGATGGCCAGCAAACAGGTTTCTGCCGTCCAAAGCCAGATTCAGTTCGAGTTGATTAGCTAACTGGTAACGGAGTGAACTGCCCAAGTGGATGCTCATTAAGATAGGCTGAGGAGCAGTGGAGGTACCCAGGGGATCAAAGTAAGTATCGGCTATATCCTCTACCGCCGCCCCAAGAGTGAACTTTGGAGCTCTTGCACCTAAAGGGATGCGCCATAGCGTGCCAGCGGAAAATCCGACTGCATATCCGGAACCATACATTCTCTGGACATAGTCGCGAAGACCCGCCAGAAATGCTGCGGGATCGACGGAAAACTGATTCAGCAGATCAGATACTTTTACTGTGGAATTGACGCCAATTCTTTCAAAAACTTTTGCGGCCACACCAATCGAAAAATTTTCACCGATGGGAAGTCCCAAACCTGCTATCACTCCAATATCATTTATCGAATACATGTCGACATCTGGCATGGAGAGATTTTGAACATCCATGAAACTAGTCATCCTGTCAAAAAGGGCGAGACCAAAATACGGAGTAAAAAACGAGGCCTGAAGCCCCAGCCTAGCAAATTGGGTATCTGTCCTCAGCAGGTCTGAGGCTCCCTTATCAAAAATTGCTCTTTTTAACCGGTTAACAGTATCCATTGAGTCCGCTGACAAATTTGCGTCAATAAAATTAAAAGTCACTTTTTTCAGACGTGCCAGGCCAGCTGGATTATACCAAAGGGCATCGCCATCATCTGCAATCGAAACAAAAGCATTGCCCATGCCGGTTGCACGAACACCGTCGTAAAAAGTGCGCACCATAGCCGCTTGCGTGAAAGAACATACAAATAAAATGATCAATACCGTTTTCATCAGAATTAAAAGCTAATGGTCCACCTGAAAAATATGCGGCGATCCTCTTTGCTGGCGTCCCCTTCACCAATGTCCTCGCCATAGGTACCCACTTCGATATTGCCGCCCGGAACTCTTAGAGCTAATCCCACAGTCCAATACAGTTGGTTAAGGCCAGCCCACACATAAAAACTCTTTTCGTCTTCGAGTTGAAATCCAATATGTATCCTCTTACGAAATGGGAGATCGGGGCGCTCGATATGCCTCCATTCAATCGCTAGTGTTGAGCGCAATGTCCTGGTGAAATAGGGGTGAACGGACGCCGCTGCATTCACACTTTGCCTGATTGGATCCGGAATGCCGTTGGATTTCCTGTTCAGAAGATGGATTGCTCCCCGAAAATGAGTATCGAGGACGTCTTTCCAAACCACTCCCAGCGACGGAAGCCAGGTATAGGGGTAGGTGAGGAGCAGGCCCGCATCTGCGCCCACCGCCCATCCCTCTTTCATTAAGCTGGCAGCATCATCATCTGTATTAAATACAGAGTGGTCAAATACGCCCTTAAGTTGGTTGCGGATAACTAACTTTCCCACCAATCCCAGTTTAAGCAAGTTCCCCGCAAGATTGACTCCTAGTCCGAAGGTGGGAACTAAATCCTCAGTCGCATTGATATCGATTTGTGTCCCATCCGATTGCGCAGCGTACTGGTACGAAAACAATAGAGAGCCTCCATAACCTCGCATGGAGAAAGCAGGTGCTGTAGTAAACCTGAAGTAATTGTAACGACCAGGCTTATCTTTGAGCGGTCCAAAAAGACGGTTGATACCTAACGATTGGCTACTCAAAACAGGGCCAAATGCGTTGAGGCCCCCCAGCACTTCAAAATCGAGAAGGATGAGTTCAAACTTCCTTTTTGGCGCCTTTCCCAACCCCGCCGGATTGTAGAAGTTGGCCAAATAGCCGTAAGCATCTGCTGTTATCGCTCCACCCATGCCCAATTCTTGAGGCGCATTGTATGTCTCAAAAAGCTCGTTCAGGGCGAAAGCATCGTTAATAAACGGCGATATAAATAGCCACAAGACAAGAAGCTTTAGAATGAATAAATACCAAGCCATTTTGGATTTCATGGAAAGTGGATACAGGGAAGGATCCGCAGATTGGGGGATCCCACTTATCTTTTCGGAATTTTCATTGTCAAACCAAAGCCAAAAAATGACGCATCATGCAGTCGTCAACGTCTGGTGACTCGATTCGCAAAAGAAGCGGGATCAGGAAAACCATTGTGCGGCCCATAATCAATCTTTGTGTAGGTGTTGGGATCATAGACTGGCTTCCAACTTACTGTCGCTGTTTTACCATCATAAACGAGTGTGTACGCATCGCTAAAATAGTTATCC
The DNA here is from genome assembly GCA_016207775.1 of Deltaproteobacteria bacterium. GTDB lineage: Bacteria > Bdellovibrionota > FAC87 > UBA2466 > UBA2466 > JACQOU01. The sequence goes on along the minus strand of JACQOU010000163.1, from coordinate 3,544 downwards.
AGTGAAACTGAAGTGGATGGAGCGGGAGCTTTAGGAACCGATATCGTCTTGATACTACCGTCCGGTTGCACGACGTCTATTTCACTTCCAAAAGAATGTGCAGTTTCATTCAAGGATAGAAGGGTTTTTGCTTTGTCAAAAGCAGACGGGTTCTGTTCCGGCGTACTAAAGCGTGTACTTTGTTCATCCCACTTTTTGAGGGCATTCTTATAAACTTCTTCCCCATAGGGCTTAAACTGATCGGCGTATGCATTTCTAAGCTCCTCTTGCGTTACTCCCTCCATGAGTTCCTTGTACGTATCACTGACCTTGGCATCCGCCTTATTGAGAGACTCATTTATGTTATTAAATTGGTCCTGCGCATCTTTCCACCAGTTGGATTGCTCCTCTTGTGTGGAAGCGGCTTTGTGAGTGGTGGGAGAATCGTTTTTGGTTTCGGACCTTCCTCCATCAGATGATGAGGAATTCTTCTTAGTGCTGTCCACTATCTGATTGTAAAGCTTGATAGTACCTCTCACCGCCTGGAAAAGGCCTAAGGAAGGAGTCTCCGCCCGCCCCTCTTTCACTGAGGCAAAGAAAATGAAATAAACTAAGAATACGAGTGTTTTTGAATATTTTCCCTTATTACAAAGCATGGATGGCCCCCCAATTAAGCATTTAGCCAACCTTTGCTCGGAACCCCTCACCGTAATAAGGTTGCATTGAACATGCCACTTCTCCAGGCTCCAAAGCCAAGAGCTAACAACGTCTCTTTGTATATTTGCGCACTTAAACCAATGGCGATGGGACGAAACGTTTGGATTCGGTCAGTTTTCTTTGTCTACTTTATAGACAGCACCAGACAGAGCCCTAGTTTTCCCTTACAAATTAAGCTATTAATCATCTCGGTAGAAGTAAGTATGAAACAATATCGACGCATGACCGATCTCCCCTCAAGAAAGTGGTGGGGCTTTTGCGTCCGATTTTTCAAAACTTTCGAAGTCTTAATTTTCAAGCTGCTGCAATTTTTTGATCTTTACCGCGCCCAAAAGTGCATCGTCGGACTGCCGTCTTTGGCAACTCGCAACTTCACTGTTTTACAGGCCGTTGTGTACAACGGAACGCTTGAGGAGGTCCTTGGTTTTCGACCCCGCCGTCTGCTGCACCGGATATTGCGAGGGCTGCCAGATGTTGAAGCGTATGAACGAATCCGATTTGAGGTTGCTGTTTCAGAAAGCGCAATAAGAAGCGTGGATGCAAGCACTGAAACACGTGGATTTATACATCTGCAGTTACCCTGGGCGCTGCCCTGGCACTTTCCCAGGCTTGTGAGAGTGCGACTGAACCCAGCAGGCGTCGAAACACTCCTGGGCAAGCTTAAGTTGGGTGACTATGAAGTCATCGGATGCCCGCTTTTCTTTCTGGATGAACAATATCCTTGGGTGGTGATTTCAGACATCGATGACACGATTAAGGATAGCAAAATTGCGGAAACAACCACTCTGCGCCAAGTGCTCGGGGGACTTTTTCGCGGCCATTTTTACCGATACGACGCAATAGCAGGAATGGCGGAGCTCTACCGCCAGCTTGTTGCTCAAGGCTGTTTGATCATCTATGTCACATCCACTCCGTACCAACTGGCGCCCTTTCTGTTGAAGTTCCTTCGAGACAATCAATTTCCGGATGGACCCATTTTCATGCGGTGGCTTGGCTACGGACGCGTGCGCCACAAATGGAGGACGTTGCATAAGATCTTAAGCCAGGTGGAAAATCAGAAGTGCGTGCTGATCGGAGACAGTGGCGAGCAAGATTTGGGTATTTATAGGCGCGTGTGTGATACTCATCGTTTCGGTGATCAGGTGCTGAAGGTTTTGATCCGCCATGTGCCCGGCACTGCCCTACCGAAAGCCATCAATCAACGAGAAGCTTTTTACAGGGAATTGCCGGAACTAAAGCAACACCTGAGTGGGATTCTTGGGAACTAATCCCCGAATCTACGGAATCCGGGTAAAAACTTCTTGTCAGCAAAGCTCCCATTTGGGAGTAGTATGTTAATATATGATAGAAGATACAAATGAGAGCTTAGCGGTCGAAACTGAAGTCACACAAGAACAATCAAAGCCAACCGCCCCGCCTCCTGCTCAACTCAGCAGCGATGATTTTGCGAGCTACCTCGAGTATAGAAACAAACTCGATACCATTGCAAAAGAGATCGCAGGTAAATACAAGACTCAGATCGAATGCCGCGGAGGTTGCTCCCACTGCTGCGGAAAGACCGCGTTGTGCATGCCTATCGAATATGCTTACTTGCGTTGGTGTTACCAACAGGGTCGGTTACAGGCGCCTCAGACGTATGCACAGGGAAGCTGTCCTTTGCTGTCAGGCAATCAATGCTCCATATTACCTGAACGACCCCTGGTCTGCCGTGTACAGGGACTCCCTCATTGGGTGAGAGTCGGTTACAGCAAGGGCTACCGGGTTACTTGCCCGCAAAATTTCAAACCCGCACCCTCGCTTGAAAGCATACCCATGGAAGACTTCGTCGACCTTGAGGCACTCAATATTTCCCTTTCCCGTCTCAATCTCACCTTCTGCGAGCAACACGGAATCAAGGACGCCAGCAGGAAAATTCCTGTTCAGATGATCTTTGACGAAGAGGATGCACTTCATCCAGCCCCTCCCCAGCCACCTTCCGATATAAAGGCGTGATACAATTAAATAGAAAAAGGAGGCGTGTTTGGGCTGGCGTTTTCAAACTTTCCTGGCATGCATTTTTCTCTACCGGCTAACCTTCGCGTTGGAGGCAAACTATTTATCTGCCGAGCATCCCGAGGGCTGGGACTGCGAGCGCTTGCAGGGCATATGGATATGCCAGGCGCGACAGGAGCCTCTTCGCAAGGAATCCCTCATTCTCTCCATTGCGACTGTCGCTACCGCTTGGGACAGCCTTGAAAACTATCTAGATTACCTAAAAAAATCTCGACCCATTGTGGGCGAAGACGGAGCAAAGTTGCTGCCCCAGATTACGTATTCACGAAAACACAATATTAGCGGACAGGAATGGGTGGATTCGCTTCAATTCAATTCAGAGCTTCCAGGCTTTTGGACTCGCTACGTCGCCACCATTTTACAGACGAACAACGGCAAATACGCCATCCTCATTACGTACATAGTATCCGACGAATTTTATAAACAAATGGCCCCTCAATTTGAACGGATGATCGCAACTCTTCGGCTAAATAATAAATTTGATACGAGTGTAGTCGCAAAGGATGGAGCGGTGGCTACCGGAGAAAAGCTTGGCAGAATTCAAAAAGACATTATTGCAGATCGCCTTAAACCGAGGAAAAAAGAACCCCTTCCTGTCCAGGAACCGGCCGTTGATTCTACCGTTATCATCGCCGCAGTGATCGTCACTGCAGCCTTAGCCTATCTATTTTTCAAACGAAGAAAGCGAAAAAAACTCTGAAAAGGTACATCCTTCCCCTTTTCAGAAAAGGCCTCCGCCCCGTGAGCTGTGCTCACGGGTCCCCTCCTGAAAAGGAAGGATGTACCTTTTCAGAGG
>JACQOU010000161.1 GCA_016207775.1 Deltaproteobacteria bacterium | reverse complement strand
GCCTACTCACTCAAACCTTATTTAGCTATGCACCCAACACATCCAAAAAAGGCTCAAACAAAGGCAAAAGGAGCCCACTGAGTTCTTTGGAAACCGCCGATTTGGGTCCTTCTTGACACCAATCGCTCTAATCCAAGCCAAATCGTGCCGCCTTTTGTGGAACGCTTATTGCTCTTAGTAAGAGACAAAAGGAGGGGACGTCATGAAAAGAGTATTCCTTACAACCTGGTTGGTTATGTCCTTGGCCCTGTGGGCTGAGGCTGGAATATGGGGCTCTTGGATCGCTGGGGGAAGCTCCTGCAATCCGAGCAATGTGAGTGTAATCGATAACGGCAATTCTTTATCCGTCCTGTTTGATGCCTTTAGTATTAATATGCCAAGGGGTGATTATGTCGACGGGATGTCGTCTCGAAAGACTTGTACGTTTCGTATCGCGCTGACACCACCCAGCGGTTTTTATCTTGCTGGTTTCAAGCAGCTCTATAGCGGTGGCCTAATAAAAAGCCGGCGTACAAGCGCCCAGCTAAACATCCGCTATAACGTTGGCTCGGTTATCGGCAGACCGCTTCCCATTGTTTTTGTTGAGGGCGATGAGATTAAACCGGAAGATCCACGCTCCTTGTTTGCCAAAACCTACTACAACAACTTGCTCGTTGCTGCCTGTGGCCAGAGCACGGTGTATGGAATCAATATGTCCTTCTCAGCTACTCGACGGACACTATCCGAGTACTTAATCGGCGGCCTTGAGTCTGTGGACGCCGACTTCACACAAAGAGTTATCCTCATTCCCGAGTGGGCCCTTTGCCCATAAGTGCCAGCAGAGATTCGTGAGCAGGCAACTTTAAAGGCCGTGGGATAAACCCACGGCCTTTATCGCATAACTAAAAATCAAGAATGAAATCCGTATCGATAGAATCCAGCCCAGACTGAAAGAAATCGTTACGAATGGTGGAGCGGGCTCCAAAAAGGCGCAGAACTAAATCATAACGGATGGTGCGGCGGCAGTGGCGAATTCTTAAGCTGTCAGCACGCGTAATGGTAAATAAAGAATCGACATCTTCCGGCAGAATTTCATTGCCGAATCTCCAACGGATCGAGCGCATCGGCGCCTGAACAGAACCAAAGCCATATCTAAAATGAAAAAAACCATGTGAATGCCTACTTTTCACAACACCACCCTGATAAGACTGCCTCAAGCCCTTAGCGCAGTAACCCTGTGGCAAACGCAAATCAAAAAACATCGCACATTCAGAGAACTGGGCAAAACGATCGGCACGATCCCCCCTATCCAGATCGATATTAAAATTATCGAAAAGAATAGATAAATGCGTTCCCTGGGTAATCACCCCGCCAATTTTTCCACGACATCCCCTCGTGGTACGCATGTGAGCAATCTCAATATCTTCAGCCCACGCTCCACTTGAAATCACGCCCAGCAAAACCATCAACACCACTCGCAACATAAGACACCTCGCATAGGAGTAGTGCAGGCGGTGGGCCTGGCGATGCCGCAAAGGATTTCAAGCGTTTATGGTGAGGCGGTGCCGTTGTTTGTTGGACAGGTGTCTGAATACCTCGTGTATACCGAGTTTATGTTTTTCTTTTTTTGATGGGTGGACACGCAATTTTTTTTATCAGCGCCGGATCGAAGACCGGTGCATTGGGCGGCTTATGGCAAGCTCGACAGATTTGCTGCGTTATTGGCTTTTTCTTTGCTTGCCCACCGGGGTGATTGTACCGATTGCCGTGACAATGTTCACACGGTCTCAACCTTGAATAGTGAAATATAGTGGATTATATTACAGTTCGAATGGCCAAATTCCGATTCATAGAATGGCTAGCAGATTGGTTTTTGGAACAAGAGGTCTTCACTTTTGAGTGGGACGAGGGAAATAAAACCAAGAGTCTGGAGAAGCACGGAATCACTTGTGAAGAGGCTGAGTCAGTTTTTGATCAGCTCGAGGCAATTCGAGCTCTCGGCGAACAGATAGCCCCAAGAGTTAATGAGCCACGTTATGGGATCTTCGGAATTACCACTACCGGGAAGAGCATTTTTATTTGCTTCACTCTAAGGGGATCAGGGATTCGCATTATTTCAGCAAGAGAAATGAATCGAAAGGAACGTGAAATTTATGCCGAATTATGTGAAAAGCAAGCGCGGCTACACTAGCATTGAGTTTGATGCAAAAGCGGTACAAAAAGCTTACGACAAACGCAAGAAGGCAAATAAATTCCCGACAAGCATCAGTTTGCCAGAAGAGATTGTCACTGAGCTTAAGTCACACGCCCAAACGAAGGGAATCCCATACCAGACCTTGATGCGAATGCTCCTCATTGAGGGATTGGAAAAACTGCGTGACAGAGTGAAGCCCTAAACCAAAATAGAAAGCCGGTAGCGTTTTACGCAGCAAGAAATCCCAAGACGGTTCCTACGCCTCAAAAGGATAAAAAGTCTCATGGGAATTGGTACTAAACCGGAAGGCCGAGGTATTTTAACCCGACGGAATAACCTTCCATTCTGAACGATCCGTGTCTTTGCGATTCTTGAAAAGACACAGGCTCTCTTAATACCGACGAAACTCAACGTGGTATAGCATC
>JACQOU010000160.1 GCA_016207775.1 Deltaproteobacteria bacterium | reverse complement strand
TGGTCGTAGATCTACCTTTATGTAAACTTCATTCCCCGGAAAATGGGGCGTTTATGGCTCCTAGCCGTAAGATGGCTTGATTCACCGATTAATATTAGTTAATAATAGTTATTATGCGTAATTTCAAAATAGTCAGTTTTTCGGCCCCACCCAACTTTGTGAGAGACATGCAGGAGGTGGCTAAAAGAGAGCACAGAACCATTAGCGAGCTCTTGAGAGAATGCTTCAGGCAATATTCTGCCATACAAAATCTTAGGGACATAAGCGCCAAGGGCAAGAAGGCGGCCAAGGCTCGACGGCTGACCCGTAAAGACGTGGGCTACGACGTTGAGTAAACCGCTCTGTGTTTGCCTTGATTCCAATATATACGTGTCCGCTATCGGTTTTGGGGGAAAACCGCTCGCCGTTGTTGAGCTGGCTTTAAAAAAAGAATTCCTCGTTATTATTAGCCCCCATATCTTAAACGAGGTGCGCAAAAACTTAATTCATAAGATCGGTATAAAAGGATCTGCTATCGACCGGTTTGTAGAAAATATTTCCGAAGTCGCTGTTTTTTTCACGCCAACCGGTTCTGTCGCCATTCTCCATGATTCGGAGGACAACAAGGTGATCGAAACGGCCCTTATGGGATTTGCCAACGTGCTAGTCACCGGCGACAAAGCTATAGCGCAATTGAAATCAGTGGGCGATCTCAAGGTTGAAACCACATCAACGTTTCTTGCGCGATTTTCTAAAAAATAATCGGGTTCGAATCAACTGTTCTCCAGCCATTTGCAAGCAGTTGCAAGCGAGGAGACCGCATTTCCGTGGAAATCTGTGGATCTGGGTGGAAGCCGCAGTGTCCTGCCTTCCATCGCTGTGCTTTCCACACTGTGTTCCTATCAATTCCCATTTGAAAAGCGATTGCCCGATGGCTCATCCCCAATCTCGTCAACTGCATTACTTTCTCTGCAATTTCCTGATATAAGAATCTTTGATCCGATCTTAATTCGATGAATACTTCCATCTCGACGATAGTTCGAATTGGTGGCATCCGTGTCCAATTTATCTGGCTAAAGCCAAAATAAATTCATACTTCATTCCCCGGAAAATAGGGCGTTTATGGCTCCTAGCCGTCTTGCATGTAAATAATATGTGTACCTTTGCATAGAGAGCAGCGCCCACGGCCCAAAAGGCCGTTCCTGTCATAATTCATCTTATGGCCCGTCGTATACAGAACCACAGCTGGGGCGAGCGCAGGGGCAGCCCAGGCTATGGACGCCGTTATTTTGCGCTGGGTTGGTCGTAGATGCACCCACAGCAATCAATTCGTTCGGGGGGCGGTCATTACCGTCCACACATCTCCTGTTTCAGGGCTGTAGAAATGACCGACTCCGAAATCCGTGTGGTCTTGTCCCAAGGTTTGCCCCAAGATATGGCCACGGTGTCCTGGGCTCCCCATCCATATATTCCAGGAATCGTCTCCTGAGCTTGTTCCCCAGGCGATCGATTCGATCTGGTTTCCATGGTCACCCATCCAGCCTGGCAGTGGAAAACCATTCTTTCTTGCATAGTAATTTGGGCCCAGTCGGTTTCTATCGAAATGGCTGAAAAGTCGATCAAAAGCGCTGACACGCGCTCGCTCACGGGCTGCGGCGTCTAGCTCAGGGCTTCTGCGCAGGTGGGGACGATTGGCGGAAATCCGGGAGGCAATGACTTCTTCCTCATTATCGATCGCTTTCGTAACCGTTTCCTCGGTGGCGGGTGCCTTGAACTTCCCTAAGTCACCTGCTGCAGTGAAGACGATATCCCCTTTGGCGTAATGGACAGTGTTGCCGTCTTTATCCAGGAAAGTGTCATCCTTTTTGTTCGCAATCTCGAATTTCTGTGCTGTCTGCCAGTTCCCGTTTGCATCTTCAAATTGATAGTATTTCTGGTCACCGAGCACGAGCCATCGGCCCTTTTTCACATAGCCTTCGTTTATGGGAATCTCGCGAACGACCTTGAGCTCTACACGAGGACGTTCCGGGGAGACCATCGGAGTAGTTTCTGAAGGGGAGGATTCAGTTTGGTTACCACTTTGTTGGGTGTAACCAGTGGAATTGTGATTCCTTTGCCACCTGCGCCCAAAAATTCTGCCTCCCGCTGTTGGATTCACCAGTACTAATGACAACAGAGTCAAAACAACAATATTCCGATTAATCATGTTTCCCCCCATAAAAATGACGAACGTAACTTCGATTTAAAATGCAAGATTTGTTCCTGCCCTCAAAGAAGGCGTTTCATCGAGGAATACATGTGGCCATACATACTTGGGGCCGGCTGGGCTTCGCTGTAGTCTTTAGGGCTTCGGCTATGGACGAGACAATTGAGAATAAATTCTCATCTAATCCGCAACATACGCAGCCGTTCATTTTGTCATCTAAACAGCCGAAACGTTTAAGGGAATATATTTTGACGAGGGTTTATGCCGAGTCAAAGGCGAAGATATCAAAGCCTGACCGGCAACAGTAAATTGCAAGTGCAAAATCCGGGCGTGTCCGGAGGAGTCACATGCCATTAGAAAAAAATAGCTACGGCACTCCCAGTGCCTATGTTGATTGGGAACAGACACCGCAAGGTGCGATAGCGTGGTGGAGACGAGAGAAACCATCATCTTGGTTCAAAAATATTATCGGAACACTGCTGTTTGTCGTTTTCTTTCCTGGCTGTTCCCTTGTGTTGATCGGCATAGGGAGCGGTTCGAGTACTACCAAAGTCATGTCACATTAAAAATACGGTAGGACAGGCGCTTCCAACCTTCATGTGCAGGCAGTCTGGGCGTAGTCTATAGATTTCATTGGCATTATTGGCGCGTTCAGAGAAGCACGCCTAAATATTCCTTTGCGGGCTTACCCTTTTACACTAATCTATTTTGTCAAGCCGTTGGCAGTAGGAGCTTATGACAGAACGAGCCATCATAGCGGAGGTGGATGCAGCAACAGGTGATCGGGTCAAAGTGGGAAAGGCCGAACTATTGCACGCAATGAAGCATTTTCTGCTCCCAGAAGATATTCTTGTGCAGCTTTTGACTCGAATCCTTCAGCGCCCGACAGAAGTTTATACCGATGATACAAAGCACCCTCATGAATACCGTCTCTTTTATCGCTTGGATGATGCAAATTACCTTCTCGTTGTGGTGAAGATAACTCCTAACGGGGCTTTTTTTGCGAGTATGTATCCGACAGGAAGATCGATAAAGACTGCTCACAAGAAAATGAAAAGGGTTAAGCTATGAAAAAATCCGAGATCTCGTTCAGACACTTTGGAGGATCAGGGCCACTCTCAGTTTATTGGTATCCAGGCCCGTACGGGGTGGCTGTTGAAGCAACTAGAGGTAGGGGAGTCGGGTGGTTTTCTCCGTCAGGCGAATTGCTCGGGGTTGAGTTTGATGATGTTGATGTGAAGGCGGATAGTCAAACAATTGAATTTCGCGGTGGCTATTCCGTTTCCGTCCGAGTTAAGAACGGTAAAGCAACAGCAACTCTACATCGGTCAAAACGTAAAAAAGCTGCTTGATACTTGTGCATCGTATTCAGAACCACAGCTGGGGCGAGCGCAGGCTACGGGTGTTGCGGTGAGTTGGTCGTCGATCTACCTTTATGTAAACTTCATTCGCCGGAAAATAGGGCGTTCATGGCTCCTAGCCGTAATGTTCCTCTTCATTTTTTACTTTTGACTTAAATCTCGCCCTACGGTGCCACCCAGGGAGGAGCTTACGACAATCTTTGTAGCGCTAAGACGCATCGGTAACACTGCTTCGTATTTATTTACCAAATCTGGAATCATCAACCTTTGGTATATGACTTTACCCGAGCGATCGAGGTATTTTGCTTGCAATCTTGTCGTAACAGGCCCAAAGCTCGAAGGTGTTACTGGATGTGACGTTGCCGCAATAATCTTGTAGTGTACGCCTGAGGGCAAATTGACTTTTTTCATCTGTTTAATGGTCACAATATCCGTCGTTTGAAAATTTCGACATCGTGACCATCCAACACGTTTCTGACGATCAACGGCTTTGAGTCTGTAAAGATATCTAGTATAGGGTTGAAGGCGCTTAAGCATCATGTGGTGGTTTTTTGATAATTCTTGACCGACAACCGAAATTGTTTTCATCGAACCAAAGCATTGTTTAAGATTGCCTGCTTTCACATATTCAATCGTAGTTGTTGCCTCCACGTCAGTTTGCCAAATTAAGAAAGCCGAGCTATGCGTAACCAAAGGTGGCGGGAACAATATGATCGGAGGTAAATCAGATATGTCGATGCTCATTGGCTCTGAGGTTCCACGGTTTTCAGAACTATCGAAGGCCATGAGTCTAAAAACAAGCGGCTTGTCTCGAAATCTGCCAATCGTTGGCGGCTCCTGACGCAGTATAAGCGATGGAAGCATATCGTACCAAACCACGTTCCTGTGAACTGTGGCCGGTTCAGGTCCGTATTCTGATATATCGGGTTCCATATCATCGGTGCCGAGTATTGCTACTGCTGGTTCGTCGGTCCTCGAAGTTATGAAAAACAATTGATTAACATCATCACGTTTGACTTCGACATCAGAAATTT
>JACQOU010000005.1 GCA_016207775.1 Deltaproteobacteria bacterium | reverse complement strand
GACATTTTTCACAATGCCGCCCTTTCGCACGAACTCACGACCGACTTCGAACTGAGGTTTGAAAAGCAGCACCCAGTCCTTTGCTTTCGGAAACTCATGGCTTAACGGCTCAATAATTTTTCGTAAAGAGATGAACGAGACATCGGCGCAAACAAAATCGATGTCCTTTGCAAGTTCGCCCATTGTTCCACTTGTGAGGTACCTGGCATTGGTCCGTTCAAGTACGGTAACTGCTGGGTTAGACCGAAGCTTTGAATCAAGTTGTCCATACCCGACATCCACAGCAAAAACGCGTCGGGCACCTTTTTGAAGGAGGCAATCGGTAAAACCGCCGGTGGAAGCTCCAATATCCAGGCAAACGCGCCCTACTACCGACAAGTTAAATTGGATAAGCGCATGTTCTAGCTTTAAGCCCGCGCGGCTCACAAACGTGCGCTCATCTTTTTGAATTTCTATCTGAATATCTTCCGCCACGCTTTGGCCTGGCTTTTCAAGGCGCATTTGCCCGCTCCAAACTCGGCCAGCCAGGATCAGTGCGTGAGCAGCCTCGCGGCTCTTTGTAAGCCCGCGCTTGAAAAGCAGTATGTCGAGTCTGGTCCCAGCCATTTCTGAAAAGGTACATCCTTCCTTTTCAGAAAGCTTCTGAAAAGGAAGGATGTACCTTTTCAGAAGTTCCTTGTGCTATGTTGGCGCAATGATGGTGTTTAAGAAGCAGGGAATGAATCCGTGGCTCCTTATCCTGATCTCCGGGCTGGTTCCTCTTGCTTTGTTTGCTTTAATTTCTTACCGCTGGTACCGGGAAAAGACCGACTTAACAAAAATAGCAGCTCAATTTATTCAGCGGCAAAACACCATTCTTGCTCATGATGCCATGGCTGTTTCCAGGCGAGTGACCGATTTATTAGAGATGGCTGAGCGAGACATCAGGACTTTGGCACTCCTGAGCCCGACCCCTGAAAATCTGCGCGGGTTTTGGCTGGCTCACGCTGCCATGGTGATGCTGCCCGGTTCGGCCGGAGAGTCAACCCGGCGGGTTCGGTTGCCGCTGTATAGCGAGATAGCGGTATTGAATATTAGAGGCGACGAAGCGGCTCTCATCCGGGGCGGAAAAACTGAAAAAGCGAGAAAATTATCTGAGTGCTCTTACCGCGATTTATGTGACAAGAATTTTATTGTGGCAGCTACCAAGCTTCCTATCGGTCAGACGCATTACGCCCGCGTGCTTCGGAGGTACTCCCCACAAGCCCAAAAGGAAGAGGTTGAGGATGCCCTCCTGCGGGTGGCTTTTCGTGGGTCCAAAAACATTGTTATTTTGGGAATGGATTATCGGCATGTTAGGGACATTCTTTACCTTCCAACCTTTCCATACCGAGAAAAAAAACAGTTACTGCAAGCTTACGCCGACGGAAACTACATTTACTTGATTGATAATGAAAAAAATATCATTGCTCACCCAAAACATTGGCATGTGGCTGGCATCGATCAGGCAACTTTGGATTTTAGAACTCCAATGATTTCCGATGACGATGACGGTAGTCACCCGATCAATATTGCAAAGTATCAAGGCAAGCGTCTTAAAGATTACTTTGATCGACTGATGGCTCACTCACTCGTGCAAAAGGAGGTTGATGTCTTTAGGGCACCCAATCTCAGTGGAACGATACGCGTTCTTTCCGTTGCGCCTATTCTTTTTTCAAAAGGACAGTACCAACAAACCGGCGTATTTGGGCACGTCATCACAGGATGCAATGTCGATTATTTCGAAGAGCCTAAAGAAAAACTTATTCCATATTACTGATGAGTGCATGATGGGTTATCTTTTCGCTTTGTTGACCGCGATATCGACCGGACTTTATGTCACTTTAAGCAAACTCGCGCTCAACTTCCTTTCCCCCCTTGATTTTATTTGTTTTGTGATGGTCCTCTCGGTTTTATTTTTGCTGCCGTTCTTGCCGTTTGAAAGCAAGATCCGGCCCATTTCGCGAAAAGCACTCTTTTTCCTTTTGCTTCACAGTGGCTGCGCTGTCTTTGGGACCTGGGCTTTTTGGACCGGCCTCAAAGAAATGAATCCGGCTGCAGCCTCGTTTATTAACAGAACTGAGACGTTAGTGACTATCCTCCTTGCGGTTGTGATTCTCAAAGAACGCTTATCTTGGTGGCTTTTGATTGCTACTGCTGTTGTTGTTTGTGGCCTCACTGTGATGAGCCTGCCTTCTCTCGGTTCGTTCCAAAAACCTCAAGCGGGGTTCTGGCTTGTGGTCGCCAGTTCTTTTGGTTGGGGAATGGCGGAAGTGTTTTCCAAAATCGCAATCCAGTATTTCACTCCTTTACGCTTTACCTTTTGGCGTAATGTTTTGGTGACCATACCGTTTGTCGTTGTCGCTATGGCCCGTTCGTCTGTCCCTATGCCCGAAGGCAATGTCTTAGCTATTGTTGCGGCTGCATCTTTTCTCGGTCCCGTAATGGCGAGGATGTTTTATATGCAGGCGTTAAAGAGGATGGATGTCTCTTTGGCGTCCATTTTCGGGCAAACGCAGCCGATATTCACCGCTTTTTTTGCTCTTTTGATCTTGCATTCCTGGCCCAGACCGAACGAATGGGTTGGAGGATTTCTCATTGTTTTTGGCTGTACACTGCTCGTGAGTTGGCGAAACCATTCTATGTAAAAACCACAACACCAATTACCATTTTTACATAGTATGTAAAAATGACAAATGTATGCCCCATCACTTGACTGATACAAAACCATGGACACCTGGGAAGAATGCCTTCGCGCGCCCGGAAAAATCAGATTGGGACCTGACCAGTTACAATAAATTTAGTGTGTTAAGAACGCGCCTGTTTCCTCTTCAGAACGTACGCGCTCTTTTTTCTTCGGTTGGGAAGAACGAAGCTTTTCAATAATCTGATTGGCTATACCAATCCCATCAAGTCGCAAAATTTCTCTCTGCATTTTGGGTGAGGCATGATCAATAAAGATGTCAGGCAGGCCGATCAATAAAGTGTCACGATGGATGCCCCGCTTGGACATCAGTTCGATAACTGCACTGCCAAATCCTCCGCAAATCGTATTTTCTTCGACGGTTACCACAAGCCCGGAGTTTTTTATCCATTCAAGGATCAATTTCTCATCAAGTGGCTTGGCAAAACGTGCATTAATTAATGTGGTTTTAAGGCCGCGTTTTCGAAGAAGCGCCTGTGCCTCTTTTGCCGACTGTACGGCAAAACCAATAGCAATCAGAGCCACGTCAACCTTTTCTCGGTCAGCGCTGAGCAACTCCGCTTCCCCGATGTTGTAAATCTTTAAGGCGTTGTCCAGAACAACCCCAACCACCTCACCGCGCGGATATCGGATTGCAATGGGTCCTTTCTGGTAATGAACGGCCGTATGAATCATGTGTTGCAGTTCGTTTTCATCTTTGGGCGCCATCACAACGAAATTGGGGACTGTCCGCATATAACTGATGTCGAAAGCTCCTTGGTGGGTGGCCCCGTCGGCCCCCACGAGCCCTGCCCGGTCCATGGCGAAAATAACGGGTAAATTTTGCAATCCTACATCATGGATAATCTGGTCATATGCTCTCTGAAGGAAGGTGGAATAAATAGCAGCCACTGGACGGAAGCCCTCGGTGGCAAGGCCGGCCGCAAAAACAACTGCGTGCCCCTCGGCAATACCGACATCGTAGCAGCGGTTTGGAAATTCTCTTTGAAACTTATTCAAACCAGTACCACTGGGCATAGCGGCTGTGATGGCCACAATTCTGGGATCTTCTTTTGCAAGACGAATGAGAGTATCCGCGAAGACATCCTGATAATTAAGTTTTTTGGGAGCATCTCTCATTCCCTCATCGATTTTGAAGGGAACAACCCCATGATAGGCGACGGGCATTTGTTCGGCGAGTTTGTATCCCTTTCCTTTCACTGTAAGAGCGTGGATTAGATAAGGACCACCTGCCGGTCCTTCATTTTTGATAAACGAAAACGCATCAACAAGAGCATCAATGTCATGTCCGTTCACGGGCCCAAAGTACCGGAAGCCGAAACACTCAAAAAGCATCCCTGGCGTAAAAAAATTTTTCACACTCTTTCTTGTCTTGGAAGCCAAATCGGTAAGAGGAACTCCCCCATGATAGGAAATGGACTTTATTAATCCAACGAGTTCCTTTCGCAGGCGATTGTACCCCGGATGAGTGACGGTTCGATTGATGAACTTTGCCAGGGCGCCCACATTCGGATCGATGGCCATTTCATTGTCATTCAGGATCACAACGAGATTCTTAGCAAGAATATGTCCCACGTTATTCATTGCTTCGTAGACCAGACCTCCTGTCAGAGAACCGTCTCCAATCACAGCAATGGAAAGATTTGAAAGCCCCTTGTGGCGCATTCCCTCGGCAATCCCCAGCGCCGCTGAAATGGAGGTGCTTGCATGGCCTGAGCCGAATGAATCATATTCACTTTCGCTTCTGGAGGTAAACCCACTGAGTCCGCCATGCTGGCGGATAGTATGAAAACGCTCTTTTCGCCCAGTCAGCACTTTATGGCCATAGGCCTGGTGTCCGACATCCCAAACCACTCTATCAGCAGGCGTATCAAACGAGTAATGAAGGGCTACCGTAATCTCAACCGAACCCAGGTTCGATGCGAAATGCCCACCCTTGCTTGAGACCGTTTCAAGGATCAGGTCGCGGAGTTCTTGGCAGACGTCTTTCAACGCAGCCCGGTTAAGGGCTCTTAACTCTTTTGGGGTGCGAATAGTATCGAGCAGTTTCACAATTTATTTTTTACGGGTTCGAACAAACTCTGCGATTTCGATAAGCGCCTGACCCCGCTCCCCCTCCCCTTTTACTGATGAGATTGCAGTATCGATAAGCCTGTTTAATTTTTCTTTTGCTTCCTGCGGGCTCATCAGTCTGGTGTACGTTGGCTTGGGTTTCTTTCTTGGACCTCGAGAGTACCGAATGCTGGCCTCGATATCCAGCAGATCATCGGAAATCTGAAACGCGAGTCCAAATGATTCACCAAATTTTCTGAGATTTCTGACTTTGGCTTCTTCGACCGGAATCAGTTTGGTTGGCAAAAGGACTGATGCGAGGATGAGCGCGCCCGTTTTGTGAATGTGGATGAACTCAATTTCAGGCAAAGTAAAGTTTGAATGATCGGTATTCACGTCAAGCAGCTGTCCACCCACCATGCCAGCCACCCCCGCGTGGTGAACCAGTAACTTAATTGCTCCAAGCACGTGGGAGGGTTGGAAGTACCCCTCTTCGATGAGCACCATCATCTGGCCAAATGCTTCGGTCAATAAAGCGTCTCCCGCCAATATTGCAATCGCCTCGCCAAAGGCCTTATGGCTAGAGGGTTTGCCTCTGCGGGTGTCATCATCATCTATAGCGGGCAAATCGTCGTGAATTAATGAGTAAGTATGGATGTACTCTACGGCGGCAGCCACGGGCAGCACGTGCGATGTGGGAATGCCCAAGTAGTCCGCACTTGCCATGACAAGAAGTGGACGTAACCTCTTTCCCCCTCCTTCCAAGCTATAGCGCATCGCTTCAATAAGGGGCGCGACCCTTAGCGACACAGTTCCCTGAAATCGGGTAAGAGAATGGTCAATATACTGATTGATTAGTTTAATCTGCTCTTCGCTGTTCGCTGAGAAGGTCACGGTAATATCTCCAAAGCATCCCATCAACATACGGGAAACATCAAAGAAGTGTCAACGAGAGCGCGCCTACGGGCGGGCCCTAAGCGCTCTCAGGCCGGCCGTTTGGCTCAAATGGGACAGGGGTGAGTTTTCCATCCGGTTGTTGGACAAGGGTTTCGACCCGTTTTTCAATTTCTTCGAGTTTCTTTAAGCACTCACGTGAAAGCGCTACGCCGCGTTCGAACGACTTGAGTTGGCTTTCAAGGGCAAGCTCACCTTTTTCCAGTTCAGCTACAATTTTTTCCAGTTCTTTAAGCGATGTTTCAAAAGAAATTTCAGAAGGCTTGTTTTCCATAACCCTGTGAAAAGTAATGGGCTAACTGAATCGTGTCAAATCTCCACAACTGCTCTTTTGCAGGGTATGATTATGATGTGACTTACTTACGCGTACTGTTTCTTGTTTGTCTGCCAGTGTTTGCAAGCGAAACTTGCTTCTTGGAGACTGTTGAACCACGGGTCAGATTTGATGTTCGTGCTGGCAAGCAGGCAAAGGGACCTGCTGTGGTTTTTGAGGGCCCTTTTGTAAGAACGTCACGAGTTCGGCGTGGCCAACAAACGGTTGTCGTTAGGGATTATCAAGTGCCTTTTCAGCATGACGTCGAGTTACGAGGTTACCAGGTTTTGGCAAAAGTAGTTGGAGACAGGCAGGATACTTTTGCTGTTCCTAGAATAATAAGTTCTACGTCGAAAACTATTGAACTGAGTAATGTGCAAGGACATCCTTTGACTAGAGTTTTGGACGAGGTACATCCCGATCTCCGAAACAGGATACTTGCGGACTACCATCAAAGACTTTCAGCCTTGGAAGGCTTGGTTAAAGATCGTCTCCCTGGCGCGAAAAAGAGCGTGACCGCAGTTCCAGGTCAACCAAGAAGAGTGAGCTATTTTTTTGGTCCGTTTGGCCAAACAAAACTTGAGTTAAATATTAGCATTGATAAGTGCCTGATACACTTTGATCCTGATGAAACCGAAAAGTTTACCCTCTCTTTAGTAGAACCTTATTAGCCATTTTCCACGTGCCGGAATGCTGGGGCGATGGTTTGACAACCTGGTCCAAAGATGGAACGTTAATACGAATGTGGGAGGGGCCCCTTCGATAGATTGGGTTACAAGGATAAAACAATGAACAACTTAGGTAATAAAAGACGATTGGCATTACTAGGATTAGTGGCTGTCTTTCTTGTGTTTTTTGCTTGTACCAAGAAGCAGTCGGAAACATCGACCCAAGCAACTGAGTCTAATGAAATTCTTTTTGGGGAATTTGGCTCCATGACAGGCTCTGAGAGCACTTTCGGTGTCTCCACTCACAAGGGCATTGTAATGGCCATTGATGAGATAAACGCGGCTGGCGGAGTTAAAGGGAAAAAAATTAGAATTATTTCGTATGATGACGAAGGCAAATCGGATGGGGCGGTCACAACGGCAACTAAGCTGATTACCCAGGACAGGGTCATGTTGCTTTTGGGGGAGGTGGCGAGTTCACGGTCTATTGCCGCGGGCGCGGTGGCGCAGCAATATAAGATCCCGATGGTTAGCCCCTCTAGCACAAACCCAAAGGTTACTGAGATCGGCAATTACATTTTTCGTGTCTGCTTTATCGATCCGTTCCAAGGCGCCGTGATGGCGCGCTTTGCGATGAATAACTTGAAGCTGGCAACGGCCGCTATTCTTCAAGATATTAAAAGTGACTACAGCATTGGCCTGGCTGATTTTTTTGAGGCTGAGTATCAGAAGCTCGGTGGAAAGATAGTGGCCAAGGAATCCTATTCAGGTGGCGACGTTGATTTTCGTTCTCAGCTCACTTTGATTAAGGGTAAAAAGCCAAGCTTACTTTTTGTTCCCGGTTATTACACAGAAGTGGGTCTCATTGCTCGCCAGGCAAAGGATTCAAAGCTGGATTCGACGTTACTGGGAGGCGATGGGTGGGATAGCGAAAAGCTAACCGAGATTGGAGGACAGGCCATACTCGGTGGATACTTCAGTAACCATTACTCTCATGAAGATCAAAATCCTGTTGTGCAGAATTTTGTGAAAAACTACAAAGCTAAATTCAGTGAAGTTCCCAACGGTTTGGCTGCTATGGGTTATGATGCTGCCATGGTGGCAATCGATGCGGCTAAGCGCGCTTCTGAGCTAAGTTCCAAGGGTCTTCGCGATGCCTTGGCAACTACCAAGAATTTTCAAGGCGTTACAGGCATTATCTCGATCAATGAGAAACGGGATGCCGTAAAACCAGCCGTTGTTCTCAAGGTGGTGGGTAATAACGAGTTTCACTACGTGGCGACTGTCAATCCGTAAGCTGAAACTGAGAGGCCTCGTTGCATGCTTTCATCCAAAATTTGATTAACGGATTTTCGCAGGGAAGTGTCTACGCTCTGGTGGCCCTCGGCTATACGATGGTTTACGGCGTTTTGCAGTTCATTAACTTCGCCCATAGCGACATTTTTATGCTCGGAGCTTTTGCCGGGTTATACCTTTCTGTTTGGTTGGCGGGAGTTCAGCCGGCAGGCTTGTTGCTTGGCCTCGTCATGGTTGGCACCATGATCTTTTGCCTGCTTGCTGGCCTGACGGTGGAACGTGTGGCCTATCGTCCATTACGATCCGCGCCCAGATTGAACGTTCTGATTACTGCCATCGGGGTATCGCTCTTTTTGGAAAATTTGGGCCAGGTTATTTTTGGTTCTGATCCCAGAGTGTTTCCATCTCTCATTTCCACTCAACCTCTTTTTGAAGGCGAGATCATCGTTAACAATGTGCAACTGATTATCGTCTGTGTTTCGGCACTTCTGATGTTTGTTCTCCATTGGGTGGTCCACCATACAAAACTTGGAATTGCGATGCGTGCAGTGAGCTTTGACATCGAGACCGCTAACCTAATGGGAATCCCTGCGGACACTATCATCGCATTTACTTTTATTATCGGCTCTTCGTTGGCCGGTTGTGCCGCCATTCTTTACGGTCTTGCCTATCCAAAAGTCGAACCGCTGATGGGTGTAATGATAGGCCTCAAGGCGTTCGTCGCTGCAGTTTTTGGAGGTATCGGAAATATAGTGGGAGCTGCTCTCGGTGGAGTGATTTTGGGGCTTTCTGAGGCTTTTGTTGTTTACTATGTCTCTTCCACGTTTCGGGATGCCATTGCTTTTGCCATTCTGATTCTAATTTTGTTGTTTAAGCCGACGGGCATAATGGGCTCGGTTAGGCGGGAAAAGGTATGAGGAGACTGCGGTACCTTTGGCTTGCTTTATTGGTGGGTGCGATCTGGCTGGGCGGCTACTTCCTCGAGCAAAATCTTAACCAATATGTACTTCGGGTGGTTATCAATTGTGGAATTGCGTGCATACTGGCTCTCAGTCTTAACTTAATTAATGGTTGCGCGGGTCAGTTCTCACTTGGTCACGCGGGTTTTATGGGTATAGGCGCTTATACCAGCGCTGCGCTGACCACGGTTTCTGGCTTAGCTTTTTTCCAAACACCAATGGGAATTGGTACGTCGGTGGTAGTGGGCGGCGTCATGGCTGGTATCGCCGGTTATCTGGTGGGTCTTCCGAGTCTTCGGCTCAAAGGAGATTATCTTGCCATTGTGACACTTGGATTCGGAGAAATTATCCGAATCGTATTTCTCAATATTGACGCGATTGGGGGAGCGAGAGGGTTACCTGGAATTCCCAGAGAGTCGAATTTCTTTTGGGTGTTTCTCTGGGCAAGCCTGACCTTTATCTGTTTATTTTCTCTTATTCGTTCAAGCTTCGGGCGTGCCATCCTGGCTGTCAGGGAGGATGAAATCGCAGCCGAAGCAATGGGTATTCATGTTTCTCATTACAAAATTGTTGCGTTCGTTATTAGTTCATTATTCGCAGGGATAGCGGGTGCACTGTTTGCCCACTATCAAGGATTCATCGACCCTAACACTTTTAATTTCAATCGATCGGTTGAAGCGGTCATTATGGTAGTCATCGGGGGAATGGGGAGCTTTTCGGGAGCGCTGATAGGGGCTGTTATCGTGACAGTCCTTCCTGAACTGCTTAGAGTCTTTGAAACGTACCGCATGGTGATTTTTCCAGCATTATTAATTTTGACGATGATGGTGCGCCCGATGGGGCTATTGGGACGAAAGGAAATTTGGGATTGGCTCAAGCCAAAAAAAAAAGCCCAGCCTGGAAGGCGAGCCAAGGTTGGTAAGGTAGAGTATGTCACTTGAG
>JACQOU010000167.1 GCA_016207775.1 Deltaproteobacteria bacterium | reverse complement strand
GCTCATGCTCAACTCCTTGTAGTTTTTAGACTTATTCAATCCAAAAAATACACGGTGTCGGAGTTTTGAGCCAACCAGGTTAAAAATCAGAATTAGCGCACCGCTCCTCGGTCGCATTACTTGTGAAGCAATTCGTACGTCGCATTCAATTGTATTGTTTCCTCATTCTTTCCGAAACGTAAATGAAGACCTACGACTTCGTCTTTGTTGAATATGGGGTCTTGCGTCATTAGGTGAGTAAATTGGACTTTAAACCATTCAGAATTGGTAAATATACGATGCTCGAGCGCATCGCTACCGGAGGGATGGCGGAGGTCTATCGTGCAAAATCGGAAGGTGCCGGCGGATTTGTAAAGCAGCTTGCGATAAAAAGGATTCTTCCCACTTACAGCACGAATGATGAATTTCGCAGGATGTTTGAATACGAAGCGCGACTGAGTTCGCAGCTCGGTCATGCGAACATAGTTCAGATATATGACTTCATCAAATCGGGTGATTCCTACCTGCTTGCGATGGAGTTTGTCGACGGAAAAAACCTGCGCCAGTTTGTTAATAAGGCAAAAAAATCAAGCTTTGTGGCTCCCGTTGAATTCGGTGCCTTCATCATTAATGAAGTCTGCAAAGGGCTTGAATATGCTCATTCCAAGAAAGACGACTTAACGGGTCAGTCACTCAACATCATTCACCGGGACATGTCTCCGCAGAACATCATGCTCTCCTACGAGGGGGCGGTAAAAATCGTCGATTTTGGGATCGCTAAGGCGAAGGACAGGGTGGATGAAACGCGTTCTGGCGTCATTAAGGGAAAATTTGGATACATGTCGCCTGAGCAAGCGAATGGGATGGACGTTGACCATAGAACCGATATTTTCTCAACAGCTATTATTCTTTATGAACTGCTGACGGGTAAACGGCTTTTCGCCGCAGAAAACGACATGGCAACACTCAGGAGGATTCAAGAGTGCGTCGTTGCCAGACCGACCCTTTCCAATCCAAGAATTCCTCCCGAATTAGAAAAGATCGTACTTAAGGGACTCGCGAAGGATCTCAAGTTTCGTTTTCAAAGCGCCGGAGCTTTTCATCTCGCTTTGCAAGAGTTGTTAAATAAGCTCTACCCCAGCTTTACTCAAAAAGATGTTGGCGATGTGATGCTTAAGATGTTTGCCGAAGAGATACCCTTTGAAAAGAAGCGATTTGAACACATCTACAATCAATCCATTCCATTTTCACAAGGCGTGGCCGTCGCCGAATCATCCGACCCCGGCGTGGAATTTGCTGATGGCAGTGTGACACAATCTGAAATAGCTTCCAATCAGCCGGTGACGTCTGCAACCCCCGCTCGATCGTTGGGGGGCAAAAACTCTGAATCTGCCACAGCCAGTGGGGAGCCGAAAGTGAAAGTATCGAACTCGCTGCTGGCGGACTCCTCTGATCAATCCGAGACAGGCAGTGAACGTACTCTGGTGGATATCCCTACTGGAGCAAGTGAACCAGTAGAAGATTCATCTAACCGAGTAGAAGGTTCATCTAACCGAGTTGAGGGTTCATCTGACCCAGTTGAGGCTTCATCATCTGGCATGCAAGAACAGGAAGAGCGGACTTTTCTGGATGGGCCCCTGTCCCCCGCTTCGACGGAACAGGATCCCGAATCAACAGCCATGCCACTGATTGACGATAAAATACAATCCTCACTCCCAACTCTAGGCGGTGAGAAGCATTCAGGAAGAGTAAGCACATCCATTCCCACCGCCTCAGCCGCTGGTTCAACTCGCCCGAAATCAAGCCCGCCTGCCCCACCGCGACCGAAATTTAAGGTTAATACCGTGCCTAAAGCTGAGCCCGAACCGAAATCTGAACCGAAATCTGAGCCTCATACCGGACCAGAACTTGAGCTATCGGACGAACCCATTTTACCCAAGAGCAAAGAGGCGGGCAAAAAAGCAAGCTGGAGCCAGACCCCTGAGCCGTCTGATAAGACCTCGCGTTCCGGGATGGCATGGCTCGACACACCCCAAGAGGGGCCGAAAAGAGGTTCTAAAATTGAAATAGAAGAAACCACGGATCAGGGCAGAACTCCTCTTTTCGATGAACCCAGCTCGGGGTTTGGTATTAAAACCGTATTCTCAGTGGTTTTATTTTTGGCAGTTGCCGGGGGTACCTTATATCTTTACCGTTTTTACATGGAAGGTGGGCTGCCAGCGCTCATTAGCTCCTTTACCCAGCCCGAGAGCCAGCCAAAACCGCCACGGAGAGGGGCCAATATTGATGAACCGAAGAAGGACTTGCCCACTACTGCGGCAGCTCCTGCCAAAGAGACTTGCGCTGCGGAAATCACCACGGAACCTGCCGGAGCACAAGTCTTTCTGAACGGCACTTCAAAAGGTACTTCCCCTGTTATTCTTGCAATGAATTGCGGGGAAGGTACTAACATCACTGTTGAAAAGTTCGGCTACGAAGCCGTAAATAAAAATTTCGTCATTACTGAAAAGATGATGACATCGAAGCAAAACCGAATCCATGAGCGCCTTGTTCCCATCCCGATGGGCACCTTGGAGCTTACCGTCAGCCAAAATGCGACAGTTTTTGTAAATGATAAGCACTTTACCGAAGCTAAAGCGAATCACCCATTCTCAGTGACTGTTCGCGCGAATCGAAAAACTCATGTTGTCTTTCGGAATACGGTTCTGAACTTATACGCCGCCAAAACCTACATTGTTGGCGAGAACAAATCCATCCGAGACGAAGTCAGGCTGGAAGTAGCCACCATGCCGAAGTCCCCAAAGAAAAAGTAAATCGAAAACCGAAACTACAGTCGTCCAAATAATATCAGTAACAAAATTTGTCACACACCTGTGAGGGGCATTTTCAAGGCACGCCTCGAATACGAATTCATTAAACTTTAACTAAGTACGCGGCTCCATAGACCCTTTGCATTTGCAAGCTGGTTGGTACAGAAGTTGCTCATACAAAGGGGGCAGACAGTATTTGTCTATGGATGAAGTTGTGCGGGAATGGTACAAAATGCGGTTGCTGTTATCAAACAAGCAGAATACAACTCGGCTCCCATCGAGCAATCCCTTTCCTGTCCAATCTTTGGTCAAGCTCTGGCGATAAGAGTTTTTTGAGGTGAACCATGGCCCAATGCAGAATTCTTGTTGTCGACGATGAAGAAAGCATAAGAGAATTTTTTGAGATCATGCTCAAGAGAGAAGGCTATGAAGTTGTAACGGCTTCCAATGGAATTGAGGCCCTTGAGGCACTCAAAAAGAGGCAAGCGGATTTAGTGATCACTGACATCCAAATGCCCGAAATGTCCGGGCTTGAACTTTTAGGAAAAATTAGAGAAATGGATTCTGAGCTGATGGTCATTATGATCACTGCTTTCGGTTCTACTGAAACGGCTATTGAGGCCATGAAATTAGGAGCCTACGACTACATACAAAAACCATTCAAAATTGAAGAAGTTAAAATTATCATCCGCCAGGCTCTAGAGAAAAGAGTCTTAAAGCTGGAAAATGCTCAGCTTAAAAAAGAGCTTGCAACCAAATATGCATTCGACAACATCATCGGCGGCGCCCCTCCGATGATGAGAATTTATGAGATGGTCCGCCGGGTTGCCAATACGAAAAGCTCCGTTCTGATCACCGGCGAGAGCGGAACTGGAAAAGAATTGATTGCTCGAGCCATTCATTATAACGGGCCGTTGAAGGACAAGCCGTTCGTTACCATCAACTGCGGAGCCATTCCGGAAAACCTGATGGAAAGTGAAATGTTCGGCCACAAGAAAGGTTCGTTTACCGGGGCTATTGCTGATAAAAAAGGGCTCTTTGAAGTTGCTAATGGCGGAACAATATTTCTTGATGAGCTGGGTGAGCTGCCCCTAAGCATGCAGGTCAAACTCCTGAGGGTCATCCAAGAGGGCACTTTCAAACGTGTGGGTGGTACGGATGATGTCCGGGTAGAGGTACGCATCATTGCAGCTACCAACAAAAACCTTGAACTAGAAGTAAAAACCAGTCGATTTAGAGAAGACCTTTTCTATCGACTTAACGTCATTCAAATTCATTGTCCACCATTAAGAGAACGGCGCGAAGACATCGTGATGCTTTCCAACCATTTTCTGGAGAAATTTTCAAAGGCGCTTGGCATTCCAGTAAAAAAGATTTCAAACGAAGCAATGGAAACTTTGAAGAGATACCATTATCCAGGTAACGTCAGAGAGCTGGAAAACATAATTGAAAGGACGGTGGCACTGGAGCCAAATCCTATCATTTTGCCTGAAAGCCTGCCAAAGCACTTGGTGGAAACCCAGCACGCAATGGGCCAGCTCGATGCGAATAAAATTGAAATAGATGATCAGAACGGAATTGACCTGGAAAAGCTTACTGCCGATTTTGAACGCACCTTACTGATTAAAGCCCTTCAGCAAACTGGGGGAATCAAGAAGAAAGCCGCAAAACTTCTTAACATATCTTTCCGAAGCATGCGTTACCGCGTTGACAAGTACGGGCTCAGCAACATGAGCGTGGACGATGATGAGGAGACTCAAGAGGAAGTGAGTTCCGCGGGGTAAGTATGCCTCCAATTCATAAACCTGCATATTTGGTCATTTCCACTTGATAGATGGGGTAAGAATTCGGGTCGATCTTGGAATACCCGAAGAACCCGTTGCAGTTTGAGAGACAATTTCCCAACGAAGACAGTTTTCGCCAATACTTGATGCATCTGATAATTGGGGGTCGTTACTAATGAGGCCATAACTCAGAGCGGGTTTTTGTGATTGAGTCCCTTGGAATAAGGTATATAGTGTTATTTATGGCTATAAATAACCCTACATATTTTAAACGGGAATTAGACCTAAAGGATTATTCTCAATCTGCTTTCCTCTTTGGTCCGAGAATGACAGGGAAGACAGTCCTGTTGGAAAAGCTAAAACACGAGAAATATTATGATCTCCTGGATCCGGAGTTAGAAATTGCTCTTCGGGCTCAACCAAAACAGTTTTTGGAAGAGCTGGCGACACTTTCAGCAGGCTCCTGTGTTATTGTCGACGAGATTCAAAAGGTCCCTATCTTACTCGACTACGTCCAGATAGGGATTGAAAAACTCAAACTCAAGTTTTTTCTTTCTGGTTCGTCTGCCAGGAAGCTAAAGCGGGGAGGTGCTAATCTTTTAGGGGGTCGGGCGGCCGACTTACGGCTCCATCCTTTAACGACAAAGGAATTAGGTCAGGCATTTAATATTGAATCGGCGCTCACTTATGGCACCCTTCCCAAAATTCAACTTCTCGTCCAGGAACGTAAGATAAAGGATGCTATTAGACTTCTGCGTAGCTACCATACGACGTATCTCAAGGAAGAAATACAGGCAGAGGCAATCGTGAGAAGCCTAGATGCGTTCCAGAGATTTCTCCCCGTTGCAGCTCAAGCGAACGCTCAAATGATCGAGTATGCGAACATCTCAAGAGAGTGCAGTGTTCCCATGGAGACGGTCAAAGATTATTTCCAAATTCTTGAAGACACTCTTGTAGGTAACTTTTTGTGGCCTTGGAATCGAAGTGAAAGAAGAAAAGCAAGGCCAAAATTTTATTTTTTTGATTGCGGCGTAGTAAGAGCATTACAAAATCTTGCTGGAGTGCCTCTTGTTGGGACGGAGAGGGGTTTTTTCTTTGAGACATGGTTTGTTAACGAGATTATCCGAATCAAAGACTATGAGGAGCGACAACACAAGATATCTCTCTGGCGTGAAGGTGAATGGGAAATCGATATCTTGGTGGAAGATGGACGAGGTCCCCTTATTGCTTTTGAATGTAAGACATCGAAGCAGGTTAAGAATGGTCCCTCATTAAATAGATTTCGGAAGCAATTTCCTCAAGTCCCTCTGATTGTCAGTTCCCTTACAGACGCGAACAAGCGAAAGCTAGAAAATGGAGCTTTTATTTATCCCTGGCATGAAGCGATCAAGGCATATCGGAACCTTTAGACCTACGCGCGCCGCTCTGAAGGCCCGTATCGCGCGAGTTTTTACGGTTTTCCCTCCAAAAATATTGGCGTAGGGCTAGCTGACAGCGACGGAAAGCAGACGGACCTGAGTGGGACCAGGTGTTTTTGACCAACGAATCGTTACAAGTATTCGAGTTCTGATTAAATGCTTCCGATTGATTAAGAAGAAAGCGGTATATTTTTCACCATCCCAAGTAGCGTGGTAGTAGTTTCCGTTGATGTAAACTAAGTAGAAATCTGCTTCTTTCTTACTCGTCTTAAACGTGAGCTCAAAGGTGGATCGCTTTGTATCAGGCAGGCCAAGATAAAGGTTCGTGATTTCCCACGTCTGACATCGCTCGCCCCAACCGTATTTATCCCACATCAGTTGATTGATTTGAGCAGACCCACAGTTGACTTTGGATGCAACTGGAGGACCGGATGCCTTAGATTCTTGTTTAAAAAAGCCCGGAGCAGAAAAAAAAGGGTAGTCGTTATCCCTTAATACGACTGTTGAAATAAGTTTCTTGCCAAGATTTACTTCCCAGGGCACACCAAGCAGGATCAGCAAAGGGACTAACAACAGTATTTGTTTTATAGTTGCAATTTTGGTTAGAGCTGCGAACTGGACGCAGCAGAGAATCACCAAGGGCCAGATGTCGCCAGCATACCGATAAGTAAAACCAAGCCCGCCGTAAACAAAGCCACCAACTACGGCTCCCATACCGAAGAAAGGTATTAGAAATTCACTGCGTTTTTGTTGGGTAAATGCATGAATAAAAAGGGCTGCTAACAACACAAAGGCTACTGGCCCCATAAAAGGTATTGGAAGAAGTTGCGTCTCTAGTACAAACCTGCACTGCTGTAATTCCTGCAGAAGGGATATCTTACCCCAGAAAAGGGACGTAACGATTACCCATGCTTCTTTCACGATGGCACTAACGGTCCGACTACAAGCACCACCGAAACGAACGCCAGACAGTTCCCACCAAAGGCCTGGGGAAGTGTTTTGATATCCAAGAGAAAAGAAGAAGCCACTCTTCAAGTAGTTAGTAAGAGACCAAAAAAGGAGAAAAGGAAGGCTTGGCAAAACAAAGGAAAGTACATCACGTACTTTTTTACTTTTAAGAAAAAAGAGGAGCATAAAAACGAGGAAATATATTTGACCCGAAGAAGGCCGGATTAGTATAGCAAGAGCACTAGAAATACCAGCGGCAGCGGCCCACCTCTTCTTTTCCTCAAAAATAAACTGGATATAAAAAGCGATACTGAGCAACTCAAATACAATAAAATAGCATATGGTTTCCTCGTAAACCAAGAAACGAAAAGACATTAAACGAACAAGACAAAAGGTTATAATGCACAGTACGCACGAGGAGGCAAGGACCGATGATAGGATAGCACCCGAGTCGCAACGCTTAGCAAATAGCTTCTTGAGAGCAAAAAATAGAATGAGTGTGCATACTAACAAATATGAAAAAAAGATTAGCCGGTCAGGAAACGCCTTGAAGAACTGGGTACCGTGTATTAGTTGCATAACGAGATGAAACGGAAGTTGGAGCAAGGGGACACCATAACCCCAGTTCGTATATACAGCGCCGTTGTAAACCTGCAAATCCTGGTATACTTGCCAAAAAGGCAGGTGGAGCATTCTATTTAGAAGGGCGCCTGAGCAAAGACGGTGAATGGATGAGTGGCTGTATTTAAGTAGAGTACCAAGACCTCCATACACATCAATAAGTATCACGCAGACTATCGCTATCGGAAAAAGTACGAGTACCTTCTCGATAATTTTTGCCGACGCACCCCAAAGCTCACCAGCCTTTCTCAATTCATCATTCAAGCTAGCCTCATGGGATGATTTTTCTCAAGCGAATGGCTGCACACAAGTTTACCCAGTGCAAAGGAACTAGCAGTGGAAAAAATCTTCTCTGGATCGGCAAGAAAATGCGTAAAATTTCAGCAGTAATTTCCTTGTATGTACTAACGTGTTCATTCTTGTGTATACTTGAAAAG
>JACQOU010000166.1 GCA_016207775.1 Deltaproteobacteria bacterium | reverse complement strand
GAAAGCACTCCTCGTCTCTTGAAAATCTTCTGCGAAACTCTGCCAAAGTTCTTGGGAAGTCCGGCCTTGCCATCCGGACTTTCTGCCATACCCACTAACGGGAGTCAACCGGGCAAGCATCTTCTTTTTTTCCAATTTCTTATAAAAGGGCGCTTAAGGGGATTTTCTATTAGTTTGCGCAAATCTATCGCACAGCGGTTTGAAGGCTTTTGCCTGTATGTCAGTGTGTTTGCGACCTTAGTTGTTTTTTGCTCTACCGCTTTTGGAAAAACACTTTCGTGTGGTTCTCGGATTGCTTCGCACAGCAGAGGATTGCGGACAGATCTTGCTGTCTATTTTTCAAGAGGGGAGCCGCTTTTAGATGATGAAGTGTTAGAGGAGTTGGCCATAACAATCCGAGGGCAGCAGCAAGCATTGGCAGCCCTTCTAGGGAATGGCACTGTAAACCCAAACAAGATTGCAAGGATTGTCGCCTCTTTCGAAAATGCACACCGAGCAGGCAAGGTTGATTTGGCTCAAATTGCAGTAAACTTGACCAGACTTAAATCGCCGAGGAATGACGATTTGGACCAAAAGACGGTGGTGAGCTTTCTTTCTGAGTATCAAGCCGCCCGAGAGGCCGAACGCTTCGATTTGGCGAGGGTAATGCAGCTCGTTTCAGACATTGAGTACACGAGAAACCGAATCGTTAGCTCAAACATAAGACTTGTAAAATCGATTGCTGAAAAAAGAATAAGGGCGTTTCCGGCCTTGAGACTGGAGTTGGATGATCTTATCGAAGAGGGAAATTTGGGTCTTATCAATGCCGCTGAGACTTTCGATCCGGCCCGAGGCGTTCGGTTTTCTTCGTGGGCGGGAACATGCATCGAAAATGCTATCAATAAAGCAATCTGGAATAAAACGGGAACGGTTTATCTGCCTCCGGCATGGATTCAACTTAGGCTGGCCTATGACCAAAAAGCTTCTGACCTAAGCAAAAATGGCGTTTTCGCTCAGAGCGATGACGTATGGGACGCTTTAGGGATTCTGCCAGAACAACGTTTAGATTCAGAGAAAAAGATTGCAGCGGCAAGTCTCTTCAGGAAGAAAAGCGCCCTGGAAACTAAAACAGACGGGCAAAAACAGGGCTTGGTGAGTACATATCCAGATCCACGGCAAGAGCTCCCCACTTCCAGTGTGGACACGAACGATCTGCTCACCGCACTCATGGGAGGATTAACCGCCGAGGAACAGACGGTGGTCATCCAGCATGACGGTTTGGGAAGGTCGTTCAGAGAGATTGGCCTGCAGATCGGCCGTTCGAAATCCCGGGCTCAACAAATCTGGGGCGAAGCCAAAGAGAAACTGATGCGTCGAGCAAGAGTGTTTCGGGACGAAGAGAGCTGATGCTCGCTTGCTTGCTATAAATCATTGAAATGCCATATTTTTTTTGGTTACTGATTTAACCGTTTCTTTTTTATAAAAGTCCTTGTACAAGCTGCGTTAAGGGGAGTTATCAATCAATCGCTATAGGGAAGTCAGAAGCCATCTCGCTAATCGTTTCTCTGCGCTTTTTATTTTGTCAGTCATCTGCAGCATCATTCCGTATTCTTCCGTTTGTGCAGTGACAACCGCCATTGGGTTGTGCCCGGATGCCATTCGTTTGCAAGCCCTTGTTCCTTTAAATGACGAGCGGACAGCGCGCGCTTTGGTTTTAAGGACCATGGAAGAGTTAGAGCGGCAGGAGGGCGATTCAAAAGATGAACCACTTGTCAGTGAAGATGATGAGTCAGAGAAAGGGTTGCAGAAAGGGTTCCCGGAAAACAAAAAGAAGAAAAAGAATAAGGAAGAGAAATTAAAAGATCCGATCAAAAGCTACCTTGAAAAAGCTCCGCCGCTTCTGAGCTCGGAAGAAGAAGACCGAATTGTGCAGCAGTTGCAAAAATTGAAGGCTGAGCTGATTGCTCCGTTGGGTGGGTTCAACGCAAACTTACCTCCAGACACCGTCGCGAGAGTCATTATAGCGTTCGAACAAGCGAGCCAAAGAAGTGAGAGGGAAATTCA
This sequence comes from Deltaproteobacteria bacterium, assembly GCA_016207775.1. GTDB lineage: Bacteria > Bdellovibrionota > FAC87 > UBA2466 > UBA2466 > JACQOU01. Next base: position 17,142 of record JACQOU010000166.1, on the reverse strand, counting down.
AGAACTGGACGCACAGCTTACCCGCGATTTGCGTGAGGCCAAAGATTCCATGCAGGAAGAGGCGATTCAATCCTACTATGTAAGTGCAAAGCGTGAGGCAATGGTGGATCCTGTGGCAGTGGCCGAAAGCCTGTCTGGGTATAAGAGAGAAAGATCGGATGGAAAAATAAGCCAAGAAGCGGTCATTAAGATTATTGGGACCTACCAACTCCTGCTCAAACACGGGAACGTGAACAGGGAAGAGATTGCCAGAACCGTACGGAAATTTGAGGAAGCGAGAAACGTATTGGTGGCTGGCAATTTACGGCTTGTCGTTACGATAGGTGGAAGATTTCGTAGTCGCTGGATGAATTTGGACGATTGTATTGGCGAGGGAAACATCGGCCTGATTTATGCTGCTGAAACTTATGATCCCTCGGTAGGTCTGTTTTCTACCTGGGCGGGTCGTTGCATTGAGAATGAGATTAAGCATGCGTCTCGAAGCCGCCGGTGGAAGTTGATCTATTTTCCGTCGCATTATATTGCTGTGGGAGCTACCCATGATCGTTTGGTGCACCGACTTCGAGGGGAGCTGGGGCGCTCCCCAACTATTAACGAGGTGTGTGCAGAGTTGCAAATAACGGATGAGAAGAAACGAAAGCAATATGTGCGAATGATTACTGCCTATAAGCTGTTTCGTTCAGTACCGGCCATCAATCGGGTGGATAGGGAGGGGAACAAACCAAGTGTGCTTTACGTTCAAGCGGATAATCGCCAGGTGCGCCCCGTTCACGAAGTTCAAACCAAAGAAGAGATTTTGGTAATGATGCAAAGGCTTGATGCATTACCTGATGATTGGAGAACCATCCTATATAAATATTATGCGGAGGGGAAAACTTTAGATGATATCGGCAAAGAGTGTGATCCTCCCGTTACAAGAGAACGTGTACGGCAAATAAAAGAAAAAGCAGAAAAGAAATTATTTGTCGCTGTGTATGCGGCTGAGGTTGCTGAGCTTCAAAAATCACTCCGACGTTCGCCTGACGTGGAGGAGGTTCTGGATGCCTGGACTGTTCCATTCGATCAAAGAAATGGTTTCCAGCAATCCATCGAGGAGGCGTACACAGAAAAGAAGGCAAGTGGACATTTACATTGGAACCCTATCCAGTTTGCAGAGACACCAGGGGACCAGTTGTTGGTTCGTGTGGCACTGCGTACCTTCGATGAAATGGAACAGAGAATATTAACGGAATATTACGAAAAAGGTCTGACGGCTGATCAGATTGCACAGGGATTTGAGCCGATAATGACTGATTCTTCCGTCTGGAAAATTAAAACGACGGCTGATAAGAAATTATTCCGCAGGCTGTACGAGGCAAAGGTCATTCAGTTGGGTAGGTTGTTTGGCCGTGAACCCACCTTTGAGGAAGTGTGTGATTCGTTAAAAATACCGCCAGCCGAAAGAGAAAAACGCTCCAAAATGTTAAACGGCAGCCAATAGGTCGCCGATTTGCGAGCTTGAGCCGAAGCAATCCCATTGGTTCGAGCTTTGTCGACGAGATTGCTTCGCTTCGCTCGCAACGACAGCTGACCCGTTACCTTTGCTTCGCTCGCAACGACAGCTGACCAGCTACCTTTTTTTAATCCCCAGCCGCGATGCAAGGTGATGAAAATTGCTCCGGTGCAAACCGAGTGCTTTTGCGGCTTTTGAAAAATTTCCCCCATGTTCGTTGAGTGTCTGTGTAATGTAAGCCAGCTGAAACTCTCGAGCGGCTTCCTTCAAGGTTTTTCCTTGGGTTGAATGTTTGGCATACGTGGGAGTTGTTTTTCTTGGGAGAGCCAGTTCACCCGCAAGTTCCTGTGCGAGATTGGCTGCTGTGATTGAAATGCGGTTACCGTGTGTTTTGAAGTGAGCGGCTTTGAGGGCCACGCGGGAAATCACATTTTCCAACTCTCGGATGTTTCCAGGCCAATCATAACTTATCAAGGATTCAACGGCGGAAGAGTCCAGGTGAATGGGCCCCGTGCCAAGCCGTTGCCTGGATAAATCACAAAAGTAACCGGCGAGTAGCGGGATATCTTCCTTCCGGTCTCGCAGGGGAGGTACATGCAGGGGGTATACATTCAAACGATGAAATAGGTCGGCTCTAAATCTGCCAGTGCGTACCTCGTGCTCCAAGTTGCGGTTGGTAGCTGCAAGCACTCTCACGTCCACCTTAGAAGGCTTGTCCGAGCCTACTCTTTGTATTTCTCCTTCCTGCAAGGCTCTAAGCAATTTGGGCTGAATGGTAAGGGGTAGTTCGCCCACTTCGTCCAAAAATAAAGTGCCTCGGTCGGCGACTTCAAATTTACCTGGCCGCTTGGTTGCGGCGCCGGTGAAGGCGCCTTTCTCGTGGCCGAAAAGCTCACTGTCCGCCAGTGTCTCCGGTAGGGCTGCGCAGTTTACATAAATGAGCGGTTCCCCGCCCCGATGCGATTCAATATGAATGGCACGGGCGACCAGTTCTTTCCCGACTCCGGTTTCGCCGGTGATGAGCACAGAGTAGTCCGATTTTGCAACAAGACTTATCTCGCGCCGTAAACGCTCGATGGCTCCGCTGATGCCCAGGATTTGACTCCCCTGTCTCATCAATGTGTCCCGCATCAGATCGCGGGCAATGATGCCCTGTCTTTCAGCCGTCCGTTCTAACGACTGAATGAGAGCCGTGGTACGCATTTCAGCAGCAGCCAGAGCGCCTACAGTTTTCAGGAATTGGACATCAATTTGTTCAAAAGCGTTTGGTTTGGCTGCATCGGCAGCCAACGCACCCATCAACTGGTTTTCGACATACAGTGGAATTCCCAGGCAGGCGTGGACTTGCTGCATTTCTGGAAAACCGGCGAGTAAGTTATCAAAAGGGTCAGGCAAATCTGTATCGGTTGGAAAAAGAACGGGCTGTTTTGATTTGCAAATAATATCCAGTCGGGGATGGTCCCGAAGGGCAAACTTTCTGCTCAGTGCTTCGGGCCGTAAACCTTTTGAAACGACTATGAGGAGTTCGGCTCCTTCCAAGCGCATCAGGGCGGCCGAGTCGTAGGGAATGATGTTGTGAAGAGCGGTAAGCAGGCGATGGTACCTATCTTCTGCGGTCAGTGCCGTTGTTAAATCGGTGCTAATGGATAAGAGAACGTCGGATTGCATGTTATAAATAATACAACACCGTAATCAAATTCACAACATATACTTTGTTGTGATTAATACAACCAACAGGTATAAGTATAGGAATATTCAATGTATTTTTTCTGGTACGTTCTTTGCTGTTGTCATTGGGCAAGGAGACGATATGAGTTCAATAAAAAAGACTCTTGGCGATCTCGTTAAAACTTACCCGGGCGCAGGAAAAATTTTTCATGATCATGGCCTTGATTTCTGCTGCGGAGGAAGCCGCACACTGGAGCAAGCGTGTGCTGAGTCCCATCTGAATGCAGAAAAAATTATTAGCGAAGTCGAAGGCGGTGTGAACGGCGGGAAGCAAACCATCCAGTGGGATAGCCAGACACCGGAACAGCTCATCACCCATATATTGAAGCAGTACCATGAACCTTTGCGACAAGAGTTGCCTCGTCTGATTGAATTGGCAAAAAAAGTGGAAGCAGTCCATGCGGATAAAGTTCATTGCCCCAAAGGGTTGTCCGCGCATTTGGAAGAAATTCAGACCGCAGTTCACAGCCACCTTGCAAAAGAGGAGCAGATTTTATTTCCGATGATTCTTTCAGGTGTAGGGGTGGGCGCACAAATGCCCATACGAGTGATGATGATGGAACACGAAGACCACGGGAAAAATCTCAAAATCACCCGTGAGCTGACGCAAGATTTCGCGGTTCCCAGCGATGGATGTGAGAGCTGGCGGGAACTTTATCGTAGTCTCGAAAAACTGGAATTCGATCTCATGGAACACATTCATTTGGAGAACAATATACTTTTTCCAAAAGTATTGTCTGAATAGAGGGGAAATCATGACCATTCGCAAACTCTGGTTCCTTTTGGGGACCGTTCTCTTTGTGGCTTTTTTTATCTTAGGCTTTTTCGGAAGGGAAGTTTACCGCCAGGCGCCGCCCATTCCAAAGATTGTTGTCACAACGAACGGGCAGGCTCTCATGGACGAAAATTCTATTTTGGATGGCCAGCAAGTTTGGCAAAGCATAGGCGGCCAGCAGATAGGAACTATTTGGGGGCACGGGGCGTACCAGGCTCCCGACTGGTCCGCCGATTGGCTGCATAGGGAAGCCACCACAATGTTGAACTTGCTCGGCATTGAACGACATGGCACCGAGTTCGATGAGCTGACTGAAGATAAAAGGGCTGGATTGAGGGCGCTTGTTCAGTCGGAAATGAGAAAAAACACTTATGATTCAAAGACAGGAACCGTAACCATTTCTTCTTTGCGTGCTAAGGCAATTGCACAAACGGCCGAGCACTATATCGGACTTTTTGGTGCAGACGAAAAATATGACGGTCTGAGGAATGCTTATGCGTTACACAAGGAGGCCGTGCCTGACCCAAAAAAACGACAGTTGCTGACCCATTTCTTTTTTTGGACTGCCTGGGCTTGTGCAACTGAACGACCGGGTAAAAACGTGACGTATACCAACAACTGGCCACACGAGCCGTTGATTGGAAATCACCCGACTTCATCGAATCTTCTTTGGTCTATCCTGAGTATTGTTTTTCTCATTGCTGGGGTAGGGGGACTGGTGTGGTACAAGGCTTTCAAAACAAATCAGGAAAATTCTGTGCAGGCGCCCATTCGTGATCCATTCGACGGTTTGCAACTGACTCCGTCGATGAAGGCTGTTTGGAAATTTGCGGCTGTCGTTATCGGGTTATTTGCGTTGCAAGTGGGGCTAGGAGCCTTGACTGCGCACTACACGGTTGAAGGTAATGCCGTATTTGGTTTGCCGGTTGCCGACTATGTTCCATACGTAATCAGCAGAACGTGGCATGTGCAATTAGGAGTTTTTTGGATCGCAACTGCCTTTTTAGGGGCTGGGTTATTCTTGGGTCCTGCCGCGGGAGGAAAAGAGCCCCGTTTTCAGCGTGCGGGTGTGAATCTGCTCTTTGTCGCGCTCGTCATTGTGGTGTTGGGTTCTCTTGCGGGAGAATGGTTTTCCGTAAAACAAAAGATGAGTCTGAATACCAGTTTTTGGTTTGGGCATCAAGGGTATGAATACGTCGATTTGGGAAGGTTTTGGCAAATCAGTTTGTTTGTGGGCTTGGTTCTTTGGCTGGTGCTTATGGTGCGTTCGTTGTGGCCAGCGCTCAAAGCTCAGGGCGATAGCCGAAGCCTGGTTTGGCTTTTTGCTGGATCCTCAGGAGCGATCGGCTTGTTTTACGCGGCTGGATTTTTTTATGGAGCTCGCACGCATTTGACCGTTATGGAGTATTGGCGCTGGTGGGTTGTTCATCTGTGGGTTGAAGGCTTTATGGAAGTATTTGCAACGGCCGCGATGGCTTTTATTTTTTCCAAAATGGGATTAGTCAAGCCGGCCAATGCGACTCGGGCAACGCTGCTATCGACGTCGATTTTCTTGATCGGGGGTATTCCGGGCACGTTCCACCATCTGTATTTTACAGGCACCCCCACGTCCATCATGGCGATTGGGTCTACGTTCAGCGCGCTTGAGGTAGTCCCCTTGGCGCTCATCGGATTTGAGGCTTGGGAAACTTATCGTGTCAGCAAGCAGGCGAGTTGGATGATTGCCTATCGGTGGCCCATTCGATTCTTTCTTGGGGTCGCGTTTTGGAATCTGGTCGGTGCCGGGTTATTTGGTTTTATGATCAATCCGCCGATAGCACTCTATTACATGCAGGGGCTTAATACGACGCCACTTCATGGGCATACGGCTCTGTTTGGGGTGTATGGTCTATTGGCCTTAGGGCTCACGCTTCTTGTTCTGCGTCGGCTGCAGCCTCAGGGGGTTTGGGATGAAAGGCCAGTGGCATTTTCTTTCTGGGCAATGAACATCGGTCTTGCTTTGATGGTTGCATTGAGCTTGCTTCCGATTGGCTTAATGCAGGCTGCTGCGAGTATTGATCAGGGGCTTTGGTATGCTCGTAGCGCTGAATATTTGCAACAGCCACTGATGCAAAATTTAAGATGGCTTCGCATTATCGGTGATTCGATTTTCATCATGGGAACGGCGTCATTGGTATGGTTTGTGGTGGGTTTAAGAATGGGCTGGTCGTTTGAGAAAAATAAAGGCGTAGACCCCAATCTTTCGCCTGTTGCGGACATGGGTAATTTTTAGGATTGAGCAAGAGAGAAGAAAAAACGCTTCTCATTATGATTGAGCTGTTCTGCCAGGCGCACCATGGGAATCCTGGAAAGAACTGCCCTCAATGTACTGAGTTGGCCCGATATGCCCAATCTCGACTTGCTCAATGCCGGTTCAGCTCAAAAAAGCCGACCTGTTTCAAGTGTACTATTCACTGCTATTCCAAGAAATATAAGGAGCAGATAAAGGGTATCATGGGTTTCTCTGGGCCTCGTATGCTTAAGAAACATTTTTTCCTTGCGGTCCTTCATAGGTGGGATAGTGCGATGTCGGAGAGGAGAATTAGGAAATTATCTGAAAGAAAGAAGTAAGCATGGCACGGCCGTTGCATTGTGAAGCAGGTGGAGAGAAAGATGAATCGGCTCAGGTACAGCCCGCTGTTAGCGATGACCATTGAGGCAAAAGACAATAAATTGGGAGGTGTTGAAGACGTTTACTACGATGATAGAACGTTTGTGATCCGTTACTTTGCGGTGGATACGCGGCGCTGGTTGCCGGGACGAAAAGTCCTTATTTCCCCCAAATCTGTCACGCTCATCCATCATCCCGACCATATTCTGGTTACATTAACCTCGGACGAAGTAAGGGCTTGCCCTCCACTGGATGAGCATAAACCTATCTCAAGGCAGTACGAACTTCTGTTGAGCCAACATTACGGCTGGCCCGAGTATTGGTTAATCGACTTTGTTACCCCCGGGCTAAGAACTTTGGCGATCCCTCAGTCCGAGACCGAGTTTCCTCCGCCGGAGGTGCGTTGGTCGCTGGAGGAAGAGCGCAAGCAAAAGTTTGCGGGAGAGGACTATACGCTTCGCAGTTGCTCGGCGATAATGAAATACAACGTTATCGCAAGAGACGTTCAGATTGGAGTTGTTGACGATCTCACGTTTAACAGTGCCACGTGGGAACTTACTGACTTTGTGGTTGACAGCGACAATTGGGGAATGGGTGCGCCCAATATTTTTATTCCCAGAGACAATATTGCTGCTATTTCCTGGTACGGCAAAACACTGGAACTCAATCTGACAAAAAGCCAAGTGAAAAGATGGTTCGTGAGAAGCCCCTTTGCGAGCACGGGGAGTTAGGGTTTGTACCTCACGGGCTTGGCAACGTAAAGCGGAAGGTGGACCCTTCTCCCGGTTTGGATTCTACCCAGATGCGTCCACCATGCTGTTCAACAATCTTCTTGCAGATGGCAAGACCGACACCGCTGCCTGGGTACTCGCTCTTTCCGTGCAGGCGTTGGAATAACATGAATATTCTGTCGGTAGAGCTTTCATCGATGCCAATGCCGTTGTCCTTGATCGATAACTCCCATCGGCTTCCATCCTCTTTGCCGGAAACATAAATCATCGGAGCCTCTTCTTTTTTTCGATACTTGATTGCATTGCCGATCAAGTTTTGAAATAGCAACACGAGACGCTCCCTGTTCCCCATTACCGTCGGCAGGGTATCCATCTTGATGACGGCGTCGCTCTCCTCGACCGAAACTCTGAGGTTGCTGAGACTTTCCTTAATAACATCTGTCAGGTCAACGGGTTCTGGTTTTAATGCGGCTTTTCCAACCCTGGAATATTCAAGAATACTGTTGATAAGCGCCTGCATTCTTTTGGCACCGTCCACTGCGTATTCAATGAATTCATCCGCATCCTGATCCAGTTTGCCTGCATACCGCATTTTAAGAAGGCTGACGTAGTTTGAAATCATTCGAAGGGGTTCCTGAAGATCATGGGAAGCTAAGTAGGCAAATTGTTCGAGCTCTTTGTTTGAACGGGCTAGCGCATGAGTCGTCTGTTGCAGGGCCTGTTCACTGCGTTGCCTCTCCGAGATTTCGTTGCGAAGTCTTTGGTAAACTCTCGCATTTGAAACGGCTAGTCCAAGGATAGGGGTCAGATTAAGTGCCAGATTCAGATAATGCTCGATGTGATCGACTAACAGAAAGTCCTCCACGGCGACGATAGCCAAGAGTGCTCCTTCTCTTTCGATCCTAAGCAGGAAACCTTTGCGGGAAGGTGTCCAGGAATACTCAGTTTTTAAATCTAACATCCGTGCGGCCATGGATGCGTTGTCGTCCAGGATCCCCCGCACTTTGATTTCCCCTGGTTGCGTTTCAACGACCGGCAGATAGGCTGCCCAACGAAATGGCCCATACAACATTTCAAACAAGTGGAAGATGTCTTCAGCCAGCGTTTGCTCGCTAGCGGCTCCTGATAGTTTTCCCAGTAGATCAATGACAAGGGCGTAGTCCGCGAGTTTCTTTCTCGCATCGCTGGCATTATCTTTGTTCGGTGCCATCACTGCCACTCCTGTCGCCCGCCTCCAGCGGATATTGTCCATGTTTATGAACGGTTTCCGAGATTGTAACCAACACCTCGTCGGGTACTTGAAATGGGATTTCTCCGTGCGCATCCGATAAGATATATCCTCCCCCCGGACCCCCTTGTGCAATGGCGTTTCTAACGACCTCTTCCGTATGTTTCGCATCCCATCGTCGCATTTCAATTCCATTCAGATTGCCCATCAAGGCCACTTTTCCGCTAGATGATTTCTTAAGCGCCCCAAGATTCTCCGCTCCGCTTACGCCGACAATTTTGGTGCCTGTCAGTGCAAGCTGATCCATAATCGGACGGCATATTCCTGAGGCCATGTGGGTAGCTGTGGGGCCCTTAATCTTGGCCAGGGTTCGCTGGGCAACCGGAAAGCCTGTTCTCAGATACATATCCGGTGGAATGATTGTGGATGAGGATACAGGGTCAAAATAGCAAATGGTTGTTGCTCCAGCACGCAGCTGCGCATTTGCCCATTCCACACAAAATTTCTCATTGATTGTCATTAGTCGTTCGAACAAATCCGGATTTTCGTAGAGCAGCTCGATGTAACGATCAAAACCTAGTTGCATAACGGGAAGCGAGAAGGGGGATATGACAACGCCAATGATGGGCACTTGCGAGCCAACTTTTGCTTTAAGCATTTCTTGCGTTCTGAGTACCTTAATAAGGCTAGGAGCTTTATCTACGTTTGGTGGAGATAATGAGAGAATATCTTCTTTCTGGCGTATCAGCGGAGCGCCTGCATTGGGCGGTCCATTTTCAACATAAAGCACATCACTGCCCCAGGCTTCCACTTCGACCGCTGCGTAAAAAAATGTGTATAGGCAGTCATGACGGTATTTTGCCTGCAAACGCAGTTGCCCTTCCGCAACATATTCTGCCTTCGAAAAATAGTCCCGTATCGATAAGCCGAGTTCCTTGGCACCATGCATGGTCAGTAAGAGAAAAAAAGGCACTCGATCCGGCTCCTGAAAGCTAACGGCAGCATGAACACGCTGTGAGGGGGTCATTTCTTTCTCAAACATTCGCAGACTCTCCGGTCAACTGAGCTAAGATTCGCACCACATCACCCGCGCTCTTTCCCATTGCATCTGCTCCCACTTCCAACCAAAGCTGACTGTCGAAAATAAAAGGTGCACCGCCGACGACAAGCTTCGTGGTTAACTGCCTATTGTCGAGCATGCTGCGCAAACTTTTTACGGCGAGAGCGGAGGGGAGCATCAAAGTGGAAATGAAAAGGATTTCAATTCTTTCGGTAGCAACCTGTTCGACTAGGGCAGTAGCACTTGCCCCTTGGCCAAAGTCTCGGGGCGCAAACCCAGCCGAACGTAAACACGAAAGAACGATTTTCTTTCCGAGCAAGTGATAATCTTGCAGAGCAACGATACCCAATCTGGGTTGGGATGGGCGAATGGCTCCCTGTTGAGATAGCAGTGGTTTGAGCGCATCTTCACAGATTCTGCCGCCCATGTATTGTTCAGCCAGGGAAATATCTCCGCGGGCCCATCGTTCACCAATTTGCGACAAGGCCGGAATAATGAGAGCTTCGGTCACTTCCAGTAGCGTAAAGCGATCAGCCAGTTCCCTGAGAATGCTGGCAGCCCTAAGGCGATCGAGAGCAAGTAACGCATGGATGAATGCTTCAATTTCCATTTAACGTGAGAGCACATATAGCACATCCTCTCGTCGGGCACAAAATACCTTTAGGCCCTTGCAAAAGGTACCCCCTTCCTTTTGTGGACTGGACTCTAAAATATTGTTTTTTTAAGCAATCACCGGCGATATGATTATGGTTGCTGTTCCATAAAACCAAAAGGAAAAACAAATGAGAGTTGCATTTCTAGGGTGGGCTGTAAACTGCCTATTGTGTGTGGCTGGCGTATGCTCGGTTGCTCCCACGGAAGCCTATCAGAAAGTAATCACTCAGATGCAAACGTTGCAACAACGTCACCCTCAGATAGTGTCACTGTTTTCGATTGGAAAAAATGATGAGGGTGCAGAAATCATGGGAATGCGGATCAGCATCACGCCGCTTGTTTCTGATCCGCAGAAAGTTGCCCACTTCATCGTGGCTTCGCATCATGGCGACGAAAAAAAGGCCACTGTGTTTGCATTAAGGTTTGTCGAGGATTTGATTCGCAGGTACTCGAGTAGTGAGCTTTGGAATGGGCAGCTCGCACAGACCGAGTGGGCAGTGATTCCGGTGCTGAACATCAGTGGCTACAATTTGGGGAGACGAAACGAACATAATTTAGATCCCAACAGGGATTATCCGGGACCCTGTACAAGCCATCCAGGCGGGGCTTTGGGCAGCATTCGGGCGTTGATGAATTTTCTTAAAGGCCGCATTTTCACTGGTTCGGTCACTATACATGGTTTCGTGGGTGCGCTCACTTTCCCGTGGGGAATGAATGTCGAAAATACACACTCCCTCGATCACAACCCCTTTGATCAGATCACAGCGAAGGCAGCTCGTCTTAATGGTTATCGTTACGGCACTTCAACGGATGTCGTCCATTCTGCCGAGGGAACGTACGAAGATTATGCATACCTCAATCACGGGTTGTGGTCTTTGCTTCTTGAGCTAAAAGACGGGTCTGACTCGGACATTGTGCAGACCGTTGGAGCCATTGCCTTGTATTTCGATCAGCTTGATTCGAGTCCCAGTTCCCATAATCAATTCAATACACAGTGTGCGCGCCATCGCAAACCTGACCTGCACATTGAATAAGGTGACGCAACGTGGGTTTGAATCAATGTAAATGGAGCGAATGATCGATTGGTCCGGCACTGGGCTACATTTTATTCGAGTCACCTAGGCTTACTTTTTTCCTTTGCACGTAAGAGTGAGATGCTTGTTGCCGGAACCAGATCCGATATCCTTGTAGTCATAGGAGCCCTTTTTTTCCTTAAGGCTTATTTTTACCTTTACCGCATCTGCCGTGGTGCCCAATTCTAGGATGTTGTATCCGTTTGAGGTTTTGAAGGACTTTTGGTTTTCAAATCCAACTTCTTCTTTGGCTGCACCGAGTATGTGTGCTCCTTACGTTGCAAATAAGATTTTAAAAATTAATGGAAAGGATCATCTGCCCCGTCATTAGTTCCTCTCGGAGTAATTTACTTTTACAAAGGCTTTGGGAAACCTGCTCTTTGTACTTTGCCTCAAGCTCCATAGTTCTTTTCCTGTAGGGGATAATGTTGTTTGCTTCTAGTCTGTTTCGTTCAACGTAATGCATGGCACGTCTAAAATCTCTTCCCCAACTTAGGATCCTGGAAAATGGGCGTGATAGCCAGAAACGAATCCTCTTTGCCCGGCCTTTTTCAGCCTTCATCATCTTTAATTCTAATTCTAAGTGCATCAGATTACGGAAAGATCAGATGGCGATAAAATGTCCCTTGAACGATCAAATCCAAGGGGGGCATTTTTTGAACTATCACCATCTGACCGAAATAGAGAGATATCAGATTCAGGCTGGAATTGCTCTAGGAATGAATATTAATGACATAGCGATATCGATTAAGAGAAATAGGTCGACTGTAACGAGAGAAATCAAGCGTAACGGCCATATCACCAGGGAGGGGTATTCGGCCCTTTACTCAGTTGAACAATACAGAAAAAGAAGAGAGAAGTGCCGTCCAGCATTTAAGGTTGCAGGCGAAATTAAACACTATATCGAAGAAAGAATAAGACAAAAGTGGAGCCCTGAACAGATAGCTGGAAGAGCAGATTTCGAAGGAATATCCTTGGTAGCCATAGAAACTATTTACCGATATTTATTCCGCGACCGACAAGCTGGCGGCGACTTGTGGACACACCTTCGGCACTCACGGCAGCGTAGGAACAAGCGTTTTGCATACTACCGCTGGCCCAAGACCATTCCTCGTCCTTCAATTGAATCTCGACCTGATGCGATTTCAAATAGAGAGAGAATCGGAGACTTCGAAAGAGATCTCATTGTCGGTCATCAACACAAGAGTTACTTGCTAACAATAGTTGATAGAAAGACAAAACTTACGAAACTCTCGAAAGTGCCCCGGTCGACCGGCAAAATAGTTCACTCACAAACCATTAAATCGTTGAACGGGCTCGAGGTTAAATCCATTACCAATGACAATGGCTGCGAATTTGTGGATTACTTACACACCCAAAACTCACTTAACGTTCCCATTTACTTTACCCGTCCTTATGCCTCCTGGGAACGGGGTACCGTCGAAAATACAAACAAACTCATTAGGCAATACTTTCCGAAAGGAACTGACTTATCGGAGGTTACTCATGCGAAAATCCAAATGGTCGAAATGGCGCTTAATGACAGACCAAGAAAAACGCTCGGTTTCAGAACGCCAAATGAAGAAACTTTTCAACCGATTGGTTAGGGCTCATACGATGCACTTGACATTAGAATGTGCCGTGGGTAGCCGTAGAACGAGGAAAAGGATCCTAACATTTCATATTTTAAATTCTTACTTGCAGCGTAACGAACAGACTGGTTATCAAACAATGGTTTGTGATGCGGGCACAGACTAACAGGCAATCATTAGGCTGTAAGACAAGCAGCAATCACTTGTGGGAGAGGTGCTTGGAAATGTGTCTAGCGCTTTTTCAGGCAGGACATGCCGCTCATGCACCCGAGTCTGAAGGCGCCCAACGCAAAGAGGGCTAGTGTTCACACGCCCAGCGCAGAAGTGGCTGCCTAAACTCCCAATGTTACTTGGTCACCGACAAATTGAAAGATGCGAAGATGCGCTCAGATCACTGGCTGTCAATACGGATTTTCGTACCCAGAGTCCTGACGAGGCAAAGCAAACCAGGCGGAGCGGCGTTTGCGGCATTGGTCGGAAGAATAGGGTGATGGCTTTGCAAAAATATTTTTCAAGAAAACGGTTGGAACCAGAAAAAGAAAATAGACCAGCGTGAGGAGAACCTTTGTATTGATCATTCCCAGCCACTGCGCAAACACCATCCACCAGCTAAAAAGGCGTGTGGCTGCTGTTCTGAAAATGAATTCGATAGCAAAAATAAGTAAGCCTGACATTAAAAGAATGGGACCGGCCGGGTATCGGGACTTCAGAATCTTCCACACTCCCAGCGAAAGTAAAACCAATCCGACAATAACGTAAAATTTTCTTTGTTCCTTGTTAGTCGAGCTCAAAATGATCCTCCTTCTTCAGTGTTTCTCTCCATCGCTCAATATTTGCGGGATCCTGGAAATTCCTATCGGTGATAAACGGCCCGATTGCAAGGGCATCGATATCCGTCTTTAGGAAACATCGGATAGCGTCGCGTGGTGAGCAAACGATGGGCTCGCCGCGCACATTAAATGAAGTGTTAATGAGAACGGGGCAATCCGTAGCTTTCTTGAAGTTTTGTAGAAGTTCATAAAACAGAGGATTGGTCCCGCGCTCCACGGTATGAACGCGTGCTGAGCCATCCACATGAGTGACGGCTGGAATTCGGCCTGGAACCGCTCGCAACATCTCTGAAATCCACGTCGTACTTTGGCCGACTGCAATTTTTGCTTCGCCCGCCCAGCCCTTTACTTGGCATGTAAGCAGCATGTATGGGCTTGCAACATCGAGCTCAAAGTACTTGGCTGCATCCTCGGCGATTACGCTGGGGGCAAACGGGCGGAACGATTCCCGGAACTTTATTTTCAAGTTCATTCGTTTTTGCATTTCAGGGTTGCGGGCGTCTCCCAAAATACTCCGACTGCCGAGTGCTCTGGGACCAAACTCCATTCTTCCCTGGAACCAGCCGAGAATCTTCTGTTCGGCAAGTATTGTGGCGGCAGCGCCGACCATGTCGGGGTAGGAGTACTTCTTGTACTGTAGGCCGTATGCTTTGAGTTCTTGTTCAATTTCTTCTGCACCATATTCGGGACCAAGAAAGGAACCCTGCTGCCTATCTCCGATGCTTTCGGGGCGTGGCATTTTCTTAATGTGGTGCCAGGCAAGATAGGCCGAGCCGAGCGCACCCCCACTGTCACCAGCTCCTGGTTGTATCCAAATGTTCTTAAACCGTCCTTCACGACTGATAATGCCGTTGGCAACGCAGTTGAGGGCCACTCCCCCTGCGAGACACAGATTTTTCATCTCAGTCTGTTCATAAACATGATTGGACAACTTCAGCATGATTTCTTCGGTCACTGCTTGGATGGACCTTGCAATATCCGCGTGAAACTTTTCAACCTTGGATTCGCTGTTTCTTCGTTTTTGGCCAAAAAGTGATTCAAAGGTACTTCCGATGGTTTCCTGCTCTTTGTGGAAAGCAAAATAATCAATGTTCAATAAGAACGAACCATCGTCGAAGATTTCAACGAGGTGTTTTTTTATGCGGTCCGCGTACACAGGCTCGCCATAAGGGGCAAGACCCATCACCTTATATTCGGCAGAATTCACCCGAAAACCCAGATATTGAGTAAAAGCGCTGTAAAGTAACCCCAGAGAGTTCGGATATCGTATTTCGGACCGCAGTTCGAGATGATTTCCAATTCCAACTCCCCAGGTGGTGGTGCTCCATTCCCCAACTCCATCGACGGTTAATGTTGCGGCTTCCTGGAAAGGGCTTGGGAAAAACGCTGATGCGGCATGCGCTTCATGGTGACCGCAGAAGTAAACGGGAAGCTTTCGTCCGAATTCCCTCCAAATGAGTTTTTTCATCCATAGCTTGTCTTTTATCCAAACGGGTAACGCTTTTAAGGAAAGCCCATAGGTGTGAGGGGCATACTCGCATAACGATTCAAGGATCCTTTCAAATTTTATAAAAGGTTTTTCATAAAATGCCACGAGGTCCACCCCGGACTCCGTGATGCCCGCTTGTGCTAAACAGTACTCTATGGACTTCTTTGGAAATGAGGGATCGTGGCGCTTACGTGTAAAACGTTCTTCGTGTGCCGCGGCCGTTATTTGTCCGTCCTGCATCAAACAGGCAGCACTATCATGGTAAAAAGCGGATATTCCTAGAATGTTCACCGGATTTTCCTTTGGAAGATATAAAAGTGGATTTTATTTATTATAACATCTCACTGGCACAAGCAGGAGAAGCACAGCGTTGGTGGCGCTACTCATTGCCCATGATGACATCGGCGCGCGCCGTTTCCGCAGGGGAGAAATAAAGGTAATTGGCGCTGTCATGGAACTCTGTGTTGGTACGTATTTGGAAAAAATCTGCATATTTCGATTATGGATGGGCCAAAGGAACCCAAGGCAGTCAAAGGGGATAAGCAATCTACTCAATTCGCGGTAACTGCATTTTGATGTCCGAACCATCAAACGTGACTTCAAGCAAATTGTCTTCCTGTCTTGTGATAGTAAAAATGCCATCTTCGGATACAATTTTTCCATCCATTAACTCAGCCGTGTGGTACACATGCCCGGCACGGTCTTGAAATGTAACTTTTTTCCCATGGATAACAATCGTATCGGCGCCGAACTTCCAGGTTCCATTGAGTGGAATTTTTCTCGAACGTGTTAGTTTACACTTGGTAACGCTTTTTTGACCGGCTACAGTTCCGGTAAGGGTTAGAATGTCGTCTTCCTCCACGCCAAGAAAGAATCTTACTCCATCAACGGTAAGCTGATTCCCATTAAGTTGGCCTTTGGACTGCAATTTTCCGAATGTATGCACTTCGACGTTCTTGCCTGAGATGGTGATGTTCATACCAGCTAGGTCAATCTTTCCCGAACCTTTTATTTCAGCAGAAATCCCTTTGCATGTTCCGTCCAATGATTTTAGTTTCGAGGCAAACAAGGCCGATTTTCCATTTTCCTCGCCTATCGTCCCGCGGATCTCACAGGTATCGCCATCCTTGCACAAGTCAATTGTGGCCTTACAATTCTGATCGCAGGTCTCTAGCTTGTATTCTTTTTTCTCCCCTTTTTCATCAAGGGTAACAAAGAATGGCCATTCCTCAATCGCACTTATCGCCTTTAGGGTAATCTATCCGATAAAGGGTTTAACAGTGCGATCAATAGCGCGGGGGCGTGCCAAGCTTAGCATGTTAGGTTGGGTGACCTGTTGTTCAGCGTGACGATTTTGTTTTTCAGCTGCAAAAGCTGCTGACGAAATGACTGCGAACCATAAAAGAGTTAAAAGAAATTGCTTGCGCATTTACCTTCTCCTTAAGCAAGGAACCTGCTACTCGAGACGTTGCAAGTTAATTGCCAATTCGCGATTGGTGCAAACCTTGTTGAAATTTACCAATGGTTACACCGTGAACGGGCAGTCTACGCAAAACTGCTTGCGCTTAAACGAAATGTCTATCATGCTCGCATCCCTTATGAACTTAAACACAGTAGTCGTTCTCTATCTTTTTAGTGCATCTACTTGATTGCACGACGAGACTAACGTGAGTTGAGATACCAGCAAACCTGGATACTTTTTAACCCAAATAAATCATATTTCGGTAGGCAAAGGCCCTGCTTTTGAGGGCTTGATAGCCTGTTCTGATAGTCCATGCCCTGAAAGATGCATCATCTTATGGTGTGAGGCACATAGGGTAATGATGTTCTCAATCTGATG
>JACQOU010000177.1 GCA_016207775.1 Deltaproteobacteria bacterium | reverse complement strand
TTTTCGCTCCGGTCGCCGGTTCCCACCTGGCTCAATCTTTCGGCGGCTATTTTCTGCTTCTGCTCGCGTTGTTTCATATCCAGCAAGCGGGTTTTAAGAATTTTTAATGCCTTTGCTTTATTTTTGTGCTGCGATTTTTCATCCCTGCATACGACAACTAAACTGGAGGGCAAGTGCGTGATCCGAACGGCTGAGTCTGTGGTATTTACACTCTGCCCGCCGGGCCCCGAGCTCCTAAATACGTCAATACGAAGCTCGTTAGGGTCGATGTTTATTTCAACGTCCTCGGCTTCAGGAAGCACGGCGACTGTAACGGTGCTTGTATGCACTCTTCCCTGTGCTTCGGTTTTGGGTACGCGTTGGACTCTGTGCACACCACTTTCAAATTTCAGACGGCTGTACACTCTATTCCCGCGCACCATGAAAATAATTTCTTTGAAGCCGCCGACATCGTTGTCGCTGGCGCTCATCACTTCACTCGTCCAGCCCTGTTTTTCAGCAAACTTCGTATACATTTTATATAGCTCGGCGGCAAAAATTCCTGCCTCGTCACCCCCGGCACCGGCTCGAATTTCCAATAGGATATTTTTTTCGTCGTTCGGATCTTTGGGTAAAAGCATGACTCGAAGTGAATGCTCCAGACGGTCCAGTTCTGCTTTGAGCAAACGGTTTTCTTCTACAGCAAGTTCCCGCAACTCACCCACCTCGTCATGTGCGATTTCCTCATTGTACGTGAATTGCTGCTGTAATTTCCGATACTCGTGATAAGCGGATACAAGCGGTTCAAGCTGGCTATGCTCTTTGCTTAGTTTTTGAAAGAGCGCCGGATTCCCAATCACCTCTGGAGAGCTCAAGCGGGCCTCTATTGCATGAAAATTGGCCGCCACTGCATCGAGTTTCTGGAACATAAATTGTATGGAAGCTAGTACGTCCGCTTATTGCCGTATTTTTTCATGAATCGCTCGACACGGCCTTCTGAGTCAATCAGCTTTTGTTTGCCAGTAAAAAGGGGATGGCAGTTCGAGCAAATCTCAACCCGAATATTTTTTTTAGTCGCCCGGGTTTGTATTTCATTGCCGCAGGCACAGCGGATTGTTGTTTCCACATACTCTGGGTGGATATCCGGCTTCATTTCAGACTCCTTAAAAACAATGGTGTAATGTCGCACAAAGTGAGACCGGTTTCAAGAGGTACTAGTGATAACCAGTGATACCCAGTGCCTGCATACCCGGCTAACTCCAGTCGGGTCCGTTCGGCCCACCTTGTTCATTAAGCGCGAATAGCGGAAGTCGGGCTAGTGTCAGGCCGCCCACAGTGGATCCTAAGACTTATTGCCGAAAATCTAAGTATTTCGAGCTTCGACGAAAAAGAACACTATTTGTGTACAACGGCCATACGAATTTCACATTTAACCAGCTTCGCTTGATGAGTTTTGGCAATGTTTTCCAGTAGCTAAACTGACGCCAAAATTAGCCCCGAGGCATGGTGCTTGCACCTTCAGATACCAGTGCTTGTCCAGCAAAAGGAATGGCAACTGTGAAAGCGATCAGAGCGATAAGCGGGGTTTATTAAATCAAGCTGGGAGCTCACCGCTTTGTTCGCTTTCGTAGTGACCGCGGCTGTCTCGTAGGAAAGCGCTTCGCGTGCATCTCTTTTGGCAGAGACTTTTTAGCTACTGAGAAAACGCGCTTTGCATCCCTCAAACCTGCTTTGGCCTCCTTCACGGTTGGCAGTGGATCTTCACCGGGATAGCGATACACCCACGCATAATCACTCAAATACTTTACCTGGCCTATGAGTGGCTCAAAAGATTTTTCGATCAACGCACATTGATCCCCAATTTCTGCGATATCGTGAGTCCACCGAAATGAAACTGCATGCCAGACCAAGAAAGCCTTAAGACTCTTTTCCGCGGCCTGCTGACAGTGAAATAAGACCTGATATAGCTGAGAGGGGTCCTTTGTTTTCAATAAGACTTTCGCTGATATCAAATCCGCCCTGGCCTTCTCTAACCATGCCAGAGCTTCGCTGGCGTGGCTGTCATGCTGCATAGAGGAGCTTTCCTTCCTCATTAGCAGTGGCAGGAAGAGAGTTCTTAACAGAAACTCGAACTTCAAAACCTTTCTTAGAAAACAAAACAATGTCCGTGGCCTTGCGAAGGCCAGCTTTCCACTGGGCCAGGTGGACTTGCTTGCGCTCCTCGAAAGACGGTTTTTTTTCCACTACCACCAAGAGATCGTAGTCGCTGTGACAGTTTTCCGTCTTTCTGGCCCTTGAGCCAAAAAGGTAAATGCGGTCTGGATGATATTGGCTAACCAGAAATTCAACCATCCGGCGGAGATATTCATCTTGCGCCAAAATCTGCTCATCAATGCTTATTTTATTACTATCGGTCACGGGTCCTTCAATTTTGATAAGCATATCGGCTCCCAAGTGGTTCTGCAATGACCCGTTAGCCAAATCCAAAATGATTACCAGCGAATGGAGGTGGGTATCGCAAAGATAGATAAGCTTCTCCTAACCGTTCCACTATCGGATTGATTACTCAGGCGACCTCTTTTGGATTCTTCTTTGAATGGTCTTGAATTCCTTGCACAACACGATCCAAGTACTGCTGAACCGCAACTACAACGAGCTGCTGGTAAGGCCGCGAGTTGGCCTCTGCGATCTCCTTTACAGCCTCTAAGTCTTCTTCCGGCAATCTGACTGAGATCTGCTTAGTCTTTCCCGGACCAAATAGACGCCTTTTTTCGATAGCAGAAAGCACGCGGGAAGCCTTCATCATCTTTAGAGACTCGTTTTCATTTTCGAAGAGAGCAGCCGTTTCTTCCCAGTTTTTAATCTGGTCAGCGCTTGGTTTTTTTAATTTTTGCTTCATAAGTCCTCACTTGTTCTTCACTTGGCGGATAGGCGGTCACCAGATTCTTAATTCCCCGCCATTTCTCCCAAGCAACGAGGAGCAGCTTTCCCTTGGTCGTTCTCCCGATCATCCAGTACCTTCGAAAGGGGGGATACCGATACTGATCCGGGGAAACGAGTGCTTCTCCACCTACTTCGAAAACCACTTCCCATGCTTCTTCTGTAGAAATCTCGGGATGCCGCTTTTGCAGATGGGCTTTGGCCCATTCGTCATTATCCCACATCCACTCCTCCCTATTAAGATATCAAAATCAACTTCATTTGTATATACAAACGAATCACTAAAATAAATACAAATTATCAATGGTTTATACCCCAAGCATAACTGGAGTTATCCGGGTATGCAGAGATCCAGTGGGGTAAATAGGCAGAATTCTAATCATTTCCCCCTCCATGCCTCCAACGGTTATTACTTCGGCGATGCGCCGATTGCCGTCCTGCTTGGTGAGTTGAACCACAACACCGATGGCCGTTGAAATCCACTCCCGCATTGTTCGGGCGTTCACCGAAGCTGCTGCAAGCATGGCGAGCGCTTCGAGCCTTCGAAGAGCATCCACAGAACTATTGGCGTGGATAGTGCTGAGCGAACCCCCATGACCGCAATTCATTGCTTGTAACATGTCGAACGCTTCAGCTCCCCGACACTCACCGACAACAATGCGGTCGGGTCTCATGCGAAGTACATTCTTTATGAGCATTCGAAGGGTGACTTCGCCAATTCCTTCCGGACTAGGCGGCCGGGCTTCCAGCTGGATGAGATGTCGGTGACGAGCGCGGATTTCTGTCGTTTCTTCCAGCAGGGCAATGCGCTCGAATTCTGGCACACAATCGAGAAGACGGCTGAGCAATGTTGTCTTGCCGCTTCCGGTCCCGCCGGATATGAGGATGTTTTTCTTGTTTCTTGCCTGCTGGCTAAGCCAACCGACGATTTCTGTCGGACCAAAGGAAGCGAGTTCGCAATGCTCAAAGCTTCGCCACTTTCGGATGCTGATAAAGGGCCCACCGATTGCAATGGGGGGAAGAATGATGTGGAAGCGGCTTCCATCAGCGAGTCGACCGTCCGTGTATGGCCGAGTGGCATCGATCCTTTTCCCGGCCGTTAGTAGCAGTCTTTCCATTAATTCGAACAGTAAGCTATCGCTTGAAAATGGGGAGGGCTTCTGCTCAAGCTTCCCATCGGTTTCAATGAAAAGAGACGTTGTGCCATTAATCAAAATGTCTGTGATGCTTTCGTCTTGAAGGTAGGGCAAAAGGCAACTCGATCGTCCAATAAATTGTTTTCCAGCGCTGACACTTTTAGTTTCCATGGGACCGGAACTTTCTTTCCATCTCCTCCAACTTCGCCGAATTCTTTGAGGCGTGATTGATTGAAAAGGTTACCGCTAGAACGAGCTCGGTTGTTTCCGAAGATTGGTTCCGGCTGCCGAAGAGAAAGCCAACTAGCGGGATGGATGATAACCACGGTAAGCCTTCTCTGGTTGCGGAAGAGGCTTGTCTGAGAAGTCCTGAAAGAATGACGGTTTCTCCATCCAGCGAATACATTTTTGTTTCGAGCTGGCGCCGGGTGAGGGAAGGGATGCCCTCAACAGCAGAACTTACGTTCGTTTCGGACAGTTCCACTTTGACATCCGAATGAAAATGAACCTTATCAATACTTTTCGGGCGAACTTTTACCGTTAATCCGAATGGTTTCCATTCCACATGGCGCCAGTACCGGCCTCCGCTTTCACTGGACGTTGGAATGGGAAACTCTCCGCCAGAATGAAAAATAGCTTCCTCACCCAGCCTTACGTAGAGGTCTGGATTAGCAATCATCTTTGCCCAGCCCTCCTTGAGTAGGTGCTGGATTAACCCACGAGCCGAGCTGAAAGCTGCAGTGTAATTAATTCCTGAAGTGGAATCGGAGCCTGAGTAGGTAAAATGCCCGGAAAATTGACTGGCTTCGGGCCAACGAATACCGAGACTCTGGCCAAAAGAGTTATCCATTTCTATAAATTCAAGGGCAATTTTTACAACGGAATCGTTTTCATCGCCATTAAGTGGTTCAGCCAGTTCTGCTGGAACGACTGAAATCTCATAGGTCGATTGTTGATTTGCGCTTGCCCAAACTTGAAGGGTCGTAGTTCCACGAGCTATGCCGGTTACCAATACCTGGTCAGGGGGAACTGCCCGCACTTTTGCTATCTTACTGTTTGCTATCGCTACTCTCACGAGTTGAGGAATTCGGATCACCCGGCTAAAGCCAGTGCCTAGGGTGATTTTACGAACGGATGCCTCGCTGAGTGCTGGGAGTACGCAGGCGAGCAGTAATAGCAGGCGCATGGTAAGCGACAGAGCAAGATCTGCACCATCTTTTTGTTCTGGGTTGCATCCTTACGGGTAGGCATTTCGGAATCAAGGTCCGGATTTTATACTCAACGCGGTCATAAATT
>JACQOU010000162.1 GCA_016207775.1 Deltaproteobacteria bacterium | reverse complement strand
GTATGTAGATTTCCCCACCGAGTGCTGTTTTCCACGGGGGGATGCCTCCCTGGTTATTTGCGTCGCAGATTGCTTGGTATTCTTGTGTTGAAATAACGCCATTTTCAAGCCCCCGCTTAGCGTCTTCGTTATTTGGATAATTAAGACCGAGGCTTAAATGGTATTTCGAGTGAGGGTTTTTTACACACACAACATACTCACCTTCCGGCGTTCGCAGATCCCCCTCTTTTTCTTTTTGTCCTTGGTTCTTGCCAACCGCGACCGGGTATTCTTTCAGTAACTGAGTGGCCCGCCACAGTTGCAGAATCTTTTTTTGTTTGTAAATTCGAATGATCATTGCCTTAGTATATCTTACGCTGCTTTTTTGGGTTGTAGAAAAGAAGAGGCCAGTCGCTCCAGGGTCTTTTGAAAGGTATGCTGTGAGAAAGGAAGCGCAAGGTGAGCATCGACCGGTAAATCGGTTTCTTTCTTCTCGCTTGTGTCAGTAGCCAGAATAAGCGGGATGCGAGAGGTGAGGGGATCAGTGCGAAGGATGCGGCAAATATCGGAGTTATTAAGCTGGGGTTGGGATGCTGTCAGGATAATGGCGCTCGGCAGACAATGAAAGGCAAGAGCAACGCCATCTACCGGGTCTTTGGGGTAAACAAGCTCATAACCCCATTCTTCCATCCCGTCGAAAAAGGTG
Organism: Deltaproteobacteria bacterium; assembly: GCA_016207775.1. GTDB lineage: Bacteria > Bdellovibrionota > FAC87 > UBA2466 > UBA2466 > JACQOU01. Next base: position 3,287 of record JACQOU010000162.1, on the reverse strand, counting down.
GAACGTTTGCCTGTATCGGGCTCAATGACCAAGATCCGTGCTCGATTGTCGGAAATAACCTCGCTGTTTGAACGACTGATGACATGAGGAAAGAGCACGAAAAATGTGGACCCTTGTCCTTCCCGGCTTTCTACCCAAATGTTACCCTGGTGAAGGTTTGAAATTTGTTTGGCAACCGTCAAGCCCAATCCCCTGCCTTCTGCTCGGGAATACTGTTTAATTTGGCTAAACCGGTCGAAGATTTTTTGCATCTCTTTCTCGGGTATTCCTTTACCCTCGTCTTTCAAACTGATGATGATCATCGGATAGGAGGGATCAACCCGCCGACGTCCTCTGAAAGGTGTTACCGTCAAAAATATGTTCTTACCTTTTTCGGTGAATTTAACGGCATTGACATACAAATTTTGCAGTAATTGTCGCAACCGCTCCCGATCAGCCAAGATTCTCCAGTTGGGAATAGGATTTGAATAATGGAAAGTAATCCCTTTTGTTTCCGCTTGCAGCTTGTAATCAAGGAAAAACTCATCCAAAAGCTGGTGCAGATCAAACAGCTCATAATGAGGCTTAAGACCTTGTTCGAAGGCCATCACATCAAGAAGATCGCGTACCAGAGTTAGGGCTTGAGCCGCCTGTCGGCGCGCTCTTTCCAAGAAATCTACTGCCTTTGCGGGTAAGGGAGGCGTGGTTTGAAGAACCATTGTCAAAAGGGACTGAATAAGCCCTAAGGGCGAACGCAAGTCGTGCGAGCAAACACCAAGGAATTCCTCCCGCTGTTTGACTGCGGTCTCCATTTTTGCACAGTGAACGGAAAGCTGCATGAGCTCGGACTCCACTCTGAGCATTTTTTGTGACCGCGCTCTCATCAGCTGCAGTTTTGGAAGAAAGCGGCCAACTTCTTCAAAAGATATCAAGTCATCCACACCAACGCCTGCAGCTTTCAGCCAGATGGTTTTGTTGGCATTGTCACAAACTAAAATGGTGGGTAGAGAGCGAACGGCAATATCTTTGTGTGTTCGCAACGCTCGGACTAGTTCGTCCCATTGCACACTTGCATCGATAAACAGCGCATATGTGGAGTTCTCAATGTTTTCAAAAAGACAGTCCTGCAACGTTTTTGGTTTTGCTGGAGACGGTCTGATTAATGTAAATTTTTCTTTTTTGAACGCCTCTTCGTGCGAAGGGTGTTTTGCCTTTGATAAACTCAGCCAAATGACACTTTTTTTCCTGTTTTCCACGGTAGCCCTTCCCCTATGCTTATCGGATGAAGGGTGAGAAAAGGACAGGTTCGTACGACAGGTTCATACGACAAGGTACTAGGACAGCTTGCGCCACGCAGCATCCAGTTTCTCAAGGTAGCGGTGTGTTCGGACCTCTAGCCCCTCGGGCTGGAATTCTTTCTTAGTCTGTTCGTATATCTTTTTCGCCGCGTCTTTATTTGCTAACGCGCCGTAAAGGTGTACCAGAAGTGTCGCTGCCCGGATGCGATTGTCCCCATAGGAAAGCTCGAATGCTCGTTCGGCTTCTTTTATAGCTTGCTGGTAATGTTTAGCGCGATCCAATAGAGATGCGGTTGAAAAATAGAATGTGAATTCGTGTGGATATTTTTGTTGATAAGCCCGGGACAATTTCAACGCCGCTTCAAGGTTCCCAGCACGTTCCAGACAGAAAATCCGCTCCAAAGTAAAACCTCTTGCTGGCGAATCGAACAGCTCGTCTGCGGCCTTCTGAAAAAGAGCGGCCGCTTCGATCCAAGCAACTTTTGCCCGTTCTTTTTCCCCCAGCTTTTCAAGAATAAGCGCCCGATACTCTGCCAGTTCGGATAACGTTCCCCCCAGCTCTTCCGTACGCGGATCGGCTGCTATTACCGAATAATAGGAGAGTACAGTTTCAATCAGTTTCCTCTTAGGGACCAACCCTTTTTGCTCTTCAAGCAACTCCAAGTAGTCGAGTGACCAGCCGATGGCTTTAGGGCTTGCAGGAAATTGCTCCAGGAGGCGCTCGTATCCATTGCGTTTAAGGTCAGCCGTTGGCGCGTGCTCTACAAAAAATTCGCGGGCTTCCTGAAACCGAATGCTTGCAGGCTCCACCTTGCCCTCAAGTTTCTTGAACGCCCGTTCGGCACAGGGGATATCTTTTCTCTCTCTACAGACAAGAGCGCATCTCCATAATTTCTCTGTCTCATCGCTTTGACAGGCATCCGTGACATCGCTCTCCCTGGCAGCTAGGACCATATCCATGGTGCGAAACAATTCTTTTGCAGTCCGATAGCCAACAACTCGAAAAATTTCCTTTCCGTCAGGTCGTGTGAACAACAGCGTCGGATAGCCGCCAATCTTATAGCGGTCTTTAAGTTGCCAAGAGGCTTTTTTGTCAGCATCCACCCTGAGAAGCTTGAAGGGTTTCGCCTTTTTTACGAACGCCTGTGTCTCGAAAACCGTTTCCTCGAGCTCGTTGCACGGGGGGCACCAAATTCCATAGAATTCGACCAGCAAAGGTTTTTTTTCTTTTTTTGCGGTCTTAAACGTCTTTTCGATATCCGTGGCAAAAACCGGGATAGCCAATCCTATTCGACAAAACAAAATAGTGAAGGAAAGTGCCAACAAGATGAGTGATTTCATGTGTTCTGCCTCCGTTGTTTGTCCCTAAAATCATGGATGAGCCGTTTGATGTTATGCTTGTGTCGATAGGCTACCACAGAGCACATTGCAAAGATCAGTACCAGAGCGGGTGGCTGCGGTTTTAGAAACGCGGTTGTAAGAAGAGCGGCCGTTAAACCTGACAGTGAACCAACCGAACTAATTCGTGTGGCAATGAGCAGGGTTGCGTACACAGCGCCAGCGATCAAAGCCGCCCATGGCAGGACGGCGACCAATATCCCAAAGCTGGTGGCCACTCCTTTCCCTCCATGAAATTTAAGATACAGACTATAACAGTGACCCAGCACAAGACAGGAACCCGTTAGAGTAGCAAGCCACGGATACTCGGGAAACGTGTAAAGCAGGCCAGATACCGGGAGCCATCCTTTGAGAAAGTCGATTGCAAAAGTAAGCAGCCCAGCGTACCAGCCAAAGACTCGCGTGACATTGGTGGCGCCGATGTTTCCGCTGCCCAGTTCGCGCACATCGATCAGGTATCGGCGTTTGGAAAGCACGACCCCGGTGGGAAAGCTTCCTAAGAGGTAGCCAAAAGTGCAGCAAATGAAGTATAAAGCGAAAAGGTTCATGCGTATGAGGGATAACAGAGAATTGGCACGATTGCTATACTGTGAGGGCGGTTAGCTCAGTTGG
>JACQOU010000164.1 GCA_016207775.1 Deltaproteobacteria bacterium | reverse complement strand
GCGTACGGGTAATAATCATATAGGGTAGGTACTATAGCAAAGATATTAGCTCCTCTCCATGGGTTTGCGCTGATGCCAAGTTTTGCTGTGCGAACCTTACTCTTAGCCCGCTTGGTCAATCGTGGGATATGTTGCGGCGCATTAATAAAACATATAATATGTCCCGAACACTAGCGCAGCCGAGTTGTCGAATGGAGGTATGTACTTGTTATGCTGTGGTAAATACTCACTTCTAGCGCTGCTTCTCTGCACTGCTATTCGGGGTGGCGAACCGTCAGAGCCCGGAAAGGGCGAGAATCCTTGTCCCCCTGCTCTAATTGAACGTGGCAACGCGGCCGGTTCTTTGCCTGGGAAAGGTGGCGCTGCCCATGGCGATCCGAGTGCAGAGGCACAGCCAGCCGCGGCTGCGCCGGAGACTGTGTTAATTCCTGGTCTTTATAAACTCATAACAGACGAACGCATTGTACATTCAGTCAAGAGCCTGGCTAATCAGCGTCGACGTTTACAAAGTCTGTCGTATGAAGAGCACAAAGACCATTGCGAGGATCTTTGCTGGGCGTGTATTCAAGTCCTTAAAAAACAGTTTAAAGCGACTAAGCGTCCGCCGGACATGTCTGACTTTACTAAACTACGGTTCGGCGATTCGGCAAGACCTAGTGAAACGATCAGTGGAGATGAGGTCCTCGATATTTTGAGCTCCTCCATGCGCTATAGAGATGAGGTTTCGAGTGATAAGCATCGTATGTTCGAAAGAATGCTTACAAACGTCACTCCAACCTTGCCGTCTAAAGGTCCTGTCATAGTGCAAGTGGAAGGTCTTAGCATTTTAATGCAAGGCTACCCAGTCTCGCCATACTCCTATGAGTTCCCTGGTGAACGTCCCAAAAGGCAACTTTCGGATAATGAACGCCAGTCTTTAATTCTGAGACTGAAACAAGCAACCTTGGAAGCGATACGTAAGTCGGGCCCCTTGAAGTGGGGAAACAATATTGCAATAGATGAATTTCGACAACTTAGCTTTAGTGATCCCAATGGCGGAGTTTTCAGCGCAACGCATGTCCTGAATTGTCTACACGCCCATCGTGCAGCGGAGGAAAAAGATGACCCAGGAACTATTAGAATCCTCTGGGGTGAAATACCCAGTGGGATGAGAACGTACGAGAGTTACGAGAGTGAAGAATTGATCGAACTGCGACTCACTACGCTTCTTAGTGATCCTAAAAATACGCCTTTTGTTGCTAATCATGATTTAAACGCACTCCTTACTCAAAAGGAAATCGAACATTTGGCTTACCAACTCGCCCGAATGTATTCGAATGACCGAAGTAAGTTTCTTTGGCCCATATCCTCAAAGCAAGGTATCCAAGTACTTCTACCCCAAGAAGCGACACCATCCGTAGCCCTGACTCTTTTTGTAATGAATAAAATCTGGCCCACCGTGCCGGCCGTTGAGATTGCAGGCCTGGGACCGCTAATGCAGGCCATAGAGGGTGAGGGAATGCCCGAAAGGTATGCGCCCACTGCGAAGCACGTTGCAATAGCGAAGGAACAGCTGATTCCGCTACTGCTCAGAACGTATCAAGTACTTGACTCGTCAGGTATCAATCTGGAGAAATATGGAGACTGCAACCAAATACTTTTACGGGATCCAACCACGCATCGAACCTGTTCAGTCCAACAGTTGCTGGTTTATGTGGCAAATGTTGTACCCGAAATAATCAGGAGCGATTTCTCCAACGCAAATTCGGTTCACAAGTGGCTTAAAGCACAAATAGAAGGCCACACTCGACAAAAGACCGCGAAGGTCGAAACTCCAGAGACGGAGCGTGCTGATCTTGATCGTTTTTTGGAACACAACCCCAGCATTCGTGAACTCGTGGAAGCGTATGCGGATCGTCCCGCGTTGTTGCTTGAAATACTGGAAGATCTGCATCCCACGGAGTTTGAAGGAAGGCCGGTTTCCGATTTCATTCTCCGATATGTCGGCGTACACGGGAGCGAAGTCGCCGCAAGAAGTTCCCAGCGGCAAGTCAGTCGACGGCAACCAGGTAGAGACCGCTTGGAGTATATCAGGGGGCTTGTTGCCGCTCTCGAACGTGGGGAGCGGCCCGGAGATCCGGTTACGCTGCAGCGACCGCTTGATCATCTGATCCGATTAAACCGCCCCGAATTTCAAGTCGATCCTCTGGCAACGATTCAAAAACTTGAAGAAGACTCAAAACACTTTGCCGCCATGGAACAACTCGATCCGACCGCTCGAGATTTTCTGGGTCGGATTCATCAGGCGGCAGCTGACCATTTTCGCTCTATCCATTTATTTACAGTCCGAAATGCTCGCTCTGCTCCGTTTTTATTTGAAAAAGAAGGCGCAAAGTTTCTTGTGGACCGCCCCGGAGCCATCCTGGCGGATGAGGCTGGAATGGGCAAAACATACCAGTTTGTTGCTGCGGCAGAATCCTTGGGCCTTAATCGCATTTTGGTAGTGACCCCCGCTTCCAACAAAAACAATATCCGGTCGGATATTTTGGAACACTTTCAGATCGCAGGCGATGAGGTGGCTGTCATCGACGCCAACAATCCCGCATCACGAAAAGCGCAGGTGGCTGCTCTCGGGCCGAGGGTCCGTTACATCATCATTAACTATGAACAAGTGGCAAAGATGTATGAGAAGGATCGACCAACGTTTGACCGATTAACAAATGGCCTTGATGCTTTGGTAGTCGACGAGGGGCACTTGGTTGATAATCCCCAAACCGATCGTGCAAAAGCACTGTATGCAATCCAGGCTCCACGCAAATGGGTTCTCTCAGCCACTCCCTACCAAAACAAAATAGAACGGCTCTATAATGTTCTGCATTTCATTGATCCCAATGCCTTTCCTTCGATGGATTTTTTTGTCAGCGAATATACCAAAGACGTTGCCGGGCTGAAACGGCTGCATAATCGATTGCAGCAGTATCTTCTGCGCCGACGCAAGGTTGAAACCGTGGAACATTTTGAAGACCCCAGCATACGGCCTTATGAAGAACAACTGGCAGCAGGGGGAGCGCGACTGCCCAAAAAAGTACGTATTTCACCGGAGCAAGGCGGATCTTACCGACTGCTTCCCGAACAAAGTCAGATTCTAGCCGCTATGACTTCGGACTATGAGGGCTGGGCGAAGCGGTTTAATTCAAGCAGGCCCTCGCATGTCGAACCGGTTCCCGAATCCGTTAACGGTCTTCAGAAATTTAACCTCATGCACGAGGTTATTTATAATCCCGAGCGATTTGGTATCGGAAAAGAAAATCCCCTGTACCGGGCTCTGGATCGTCAGGTTGCGGACAGACTGGGGCGCGGGGAAAAAGTTATTCTTTGGGCGTTTAACGAAGCCGTACTGGATGCTATTCAACGTCGCTATCATGGGTTTGGTGTTGCGAGGTTCGATGGCAAAATGTCTCTCACCGAGAAGGATGCGGCCCGCAATGCGTTTCAGGAAAATCCCAGTGTCCGAATTCTTGCAGCCAACTACCGATCGGGAGGTGTGGGGCTGACTTTAACAGCGGCGCACTCCGCGATTTACGTTCAGCTGCCGCTTCAATTTGCCGAATACTACCAGTCTGAGGGAAGACATCACCGCGTAATCGGTGAAGCTAATGTGCGACATGCAAAGTCGGAAGTGTCCGTTCTTTGGATGGTGCCAGAGCACGATCCGGGAGCGGTTTACAGCACTACCAACCCCACAGCAGAACGCGTTCTACTAGCCGGAACATTAGTGGAGCAGACTCTGCGGCGTCTTGATGGCGCGGAACTCGTCTACCACCTGGTCTTGGAAGGACACGCCAACCCTGAACAAGTTGATCGTTATCTTAAAGGAGAAGTCCTACGGGCACTGACCGAAGCCGCTCCCGAGCCGGCAGCACAGGTGCCGATTAACGAAGTGGCCCGTCGTCTGCAACCTTTGGCCAGTCGCTTTAGCGGAAAGCCGGCGGATGAAGAGGCGGTTTTGCAGGCGATTAGTCTGCTTGCAAAAACGCCGGATGTTGGAGTTCCTATTGCTCGGGAGATTGAACAGTCTGGCCAAATAACCATTGATGACGTTCATCTGATTATTTCAATTTATCAAATCAGAAATTCATGGATTCGACACCAGGTGCTCTCAAAACTTCCCGCAGTATTAAAACGGTTGCGCGAATCCGGGCATTCACTTGCGGAAGAAGCAAAGAACCTTCAAGTCGGTAGGCTAACGGCCACTGATTTTCTTGGCCATCTTTTGTTGCATGGGCCTGAAGCCGCCGTAACCAAAGACATTGCCAATAGTTTATTAAACCTTCCGGCTAACACTCCAAGGACAAGATACTTAAACGACCGATTCAATGCCGCTGTCGTCAACCTTGAAGGAGCACCGGGCGAGGCCTGGCTTGCAGCTCATGCAACTGAACTGGGGCGCTTGGCCCTTGAAGACCGAATCAATGCACTTTACCAGGCCGGATTGATCGCACGCGCGAATCCGCAACGTCTATCCGTCGGGATACCGTTGGCTGACCTATCTGGCGAGCTGGGGCATGCGCTCGCAACCTGGATTGGGCAACCTTCCGAAGAAGTCATGCGCCATTTCTCCCAAAACAGAAACGCACTTGAAGCCGCGGTTGCTTTGGGAGTGGGATACCGAGAGCATGCCAACCCCCAACTATGGGAACAGTATCGCGAAGCTCTTTCTCACGTTACAGATGGTAGTTACCGAGATTGGAGAAGTAAACCGGGCAAGCAGTCGGGATCTCATCCGACTTTCTTATCCGATAAGCCGAACTGGTGGGCAGAGTTTGCTAAGAACGGCCACTGGTCGTTTTCAAGAGATACCAACTCAGCGCAGGATTTGTTCACTCGTTTTTCGGACCAGCTATCAAGGTTTCAACAGGCGCCGGGAGGATATCCGGAAGGTGAATGGGTCCAGCGCGCGGTCAGTGCATACCATGCAGCCACCGCAGCTCAGCGCCTTAAGAGTCGAGAGCAACTGGGAGTGTTGCAAAAAGAGTTGGCTGTATGGATTGCTGAAAAAGACAATATCCCCCCGCCCGTCGCGGAACAAATAAAAAGGACTTTTACCTGCTACGGGCCCATCGAGCCGTCCAATCTAAAACACCTTGCAAAGGTGCAAAGCGATCTGCAGGCGCTTGCCTCCTGGCTCGATATGATGGATGCGAAAGAAGCCGCAAAAGAAGGTCGGCCCGCTCAAGCCGCTGTGCCAGGACTCGCCAACTCATTAACCAGACTCGAACGTTTTTATCGAAGATCCGGGGAAAGTGACATTGCCGATGAATTGACCCTGGCACGACAGAGTCTGACGGCATCCGCAGCCGCCCACAGCACAAAAATTACGGTTGAAGAATCGGATGACCCAATGCTTTGGTTAAGACAGGGGGAACTTTCGGAAGGGCTAGTCAACTGCTTTAATCAAGACGGCAACCCTGAATTCACCCAGAATGTCGTAACAACACTGGGAAGCCCACACATGAAACTGTTTGTTGCAAAAGACGAGGCCGGAAATTTGCTGGGTGTAGCTGTAATGAAAGTTAAGAAAGCCGATGATGGCTCTCCTGTTCTTTATCTCGAACAAGGCATGGAAGCGCGTGATAGAACTGCGGTACGGGGCGCTTTAGAGCAAGCCGTTAAGGCAAAGGCAATGGGCCTAAGTGGTTTAGGGATTCCCACGGTTGGCTATACGGAACTGGGATCGGCACCTCCATCACAGAGCCGACAGGTCAGGGGAATTGGGGCCTTTACCGAGGCCGAGTATGTGGAATCAGTTTTTGGTCTGAGACGTTCAAATAATGTCCGGCATCGTGGTAGGCCGATCCCATGAGGCGAGGAAGTTTGCAAAGGATGCCTAATTCGTTGTGCAAACGCTGGTTTGTGTTCTTTTTGCATTGTTTTTTCGTACAGGGCATTGCCGTTCCATCGAAGGCCACGGCGGTCAATCCTCTTGACGGCTGCGGAGAAGCCTTCAACAAAGAAGGAGGAGCTATGCCTTTCGTTGGAATAGGAACATCTAATAAAAAAATGGATGCCTACATCAAAGAACTGAAGGACCAGAGCGTGTTAGTAGTAGTCGATGTTCGAGCAAGACCGCAGAGTCAATGGTTTCCCCATTTCAACCGGCAGAGGCTTCAGGCTTCCCTTGCTGAGAATGGTATTACCTACCTTTGGCTCGGCGACAAGTTGGGGAATCCTAAGGATGAATCCGGAAAAAGAACTCTTGAAGGCTTCAAAAAGATCATGGAGACCGACGCATACAAAGAAGGCATGGAGACACTGATGGAACTTGCTCGCAAACAAAAAGGCAAAATTGCGCTGACTTGTTCTGAAGGCAAGGAGAGTGAATGCCATCGGAAGCTTATCCTTGAAGATCTTCAGCGCCGATTGTGCCCAAGTAAAGCAAAATAGAAAGCTGTGTGCATTTCTCACGCCCAATCATATTCCCCTTCCCTTTTTTGGAGATTAAGTAATATCCGACTATTTTGGACAAGGTGTCAGCTTGCTTTTTCGAGCTCCACTTCCGGGTTGGCAAATATGGTTTGTATGGTCTTAGCCAGTTTACTTCCATGAACACCATCAATGACCCGATGGTCGAAGGTCACACATAACTTAAGCATTCGAGCGACACGTACTTGGTTGTTTTCAACGACCGGTCGTTCCTGTGTGGCTCCGACAGCAATCACCATTGGGACGCGTGAATAAGGAACCAGAGGCGCAAAAGCCATTTCCAAACCCAACGATCCAATGTTCGTAATCATGACACTGCCCAATGAGTTCTTGGGCGCGCCAAAAAGCGGGGACCAAATGTTCAGGGTATACAAAATAAAACCGGTAATATCCAAAACCCACCGAGAGAGCCATCCCGGTATTAGACTGAACATACTCTTCATTTTTTTGTACGTGTCGTCCTTATGTTTACGAATGACGGGCAGTTGTCGCCCCATCTGGCTCGCCATGTCCACAATAGATTTTTCATGGGCCTTATGAATGGTGACACCGGTTAGGTCTTCCCCTTTTTCATCGGTTGCCACTTGAAAAAAAAGCGAAATGTCCTGCCGCGGATAAAGTCTACCCCAACGCAAAACACAATTGATTTCCGGGTTTCTACGGACAGTCTCTGCGACGGCTTTACCAACGAAGTGGGTCATCGTAATTCGCTTACCAGAAGAAGCCGCAGCCTTTTCAATGTAAGCCTCGGCAGGTCCTACATTAAGCTCCACCATAGCGTAAACGCTAGGATCTTTCGCGGTGCACCAAGTACCAATAGCCACTTTCCGCCAGGGTGAAATTTTTAATGCGGGTCCCAGGACCAAGTGTTTCGATAGTATAGCCATGAAAACATTTTATCATGCTTGTTCCTGAGTATGCACAGCGCGACCCTTCGGTCGCAGCCATTGACGATTAGCAATTAGCCGTTAAGCCAAAATGTTTTAGTTGCGAGCTTCGTGCTAAATCTCCTAAAATGACCTTAAATGGTTAAAGCCATACAAAAGTTGCAAATAGATGTCCCTAAAGACCGGCTCGTGGCCTTTTGCAAAAAATGGAAGATACGGGAGCTATCTTTTTTTGGGTCTGTGGTGCGGGACGACTTTGGCCCGGATAGTGATATCGACGTTTTGGCGAGATTTGCTCCCAATCATGGATGGTCTTTGTTTGATCACGTCGATGCAGAGGATGAACTTGAGCAGATCCTGGGGCGCCCCGTCGATTTGGTCAGTAGGCGCGCCATTGAGAATAGCCGGAATGAACTGCGAAAGAAACTGATTCTGGGAGAGGCTCAGGTTTACTACACCGATGAAGAAGCGGCATGATGCAGTCTTAGTTCGTGACATTGTTGAGGCATCTGAGCTTGCTCAATCTTTTCTTCAGGGAGTTGCGCTGCCAGTATTTTTAAACGACATGCTTCGCCAGGCGGGCGTATGTCGGCAGCTGGAGATTATCGGAGAAGCGGCAAACCGGCTCTCTCCCCAATTCAGAAGCCAACATCCCGCTGTTCCCTGGAAAAAAATGATCGCCATGCGCAACATCCTCATCCACATGTACGAGGAAGTCGACGTAGAAGAGTTGTGGGCCACCGTCAAAAACGACCTCCCTAAGCTGGTTACCCACCTAGCCTGAAAGTGACAATAATTTCGGGTGAAAAACGTTGCACTCCCGCGATAATGGCTCATCTCAAGGCGTTCTCGCTCCTGGCGTAAGCTCACCGTACAGCACGGTACGATTCGCTTACGAAACGCTCCGAGCGCCTTGATCTGAGCCATTCTCGCGGGTTTTCACTCCGAAATTATTGTCACTTTCAGGCTAGAGGCGGTTTATTAAAAAGTCTCCCAACAAAAAAATCTAGATCGGTAACGCTTTTAACACTAGGATGCCTTCATGGTTCCTCAAATAACTGTCATCATTCCCGCTTATAATGAGAAAGCGAAGATTCATCGGGATTTGGATGCCTGGACTCGTTTTCTTCATGATGAACACAGTGCTGAGCTGATCGTAGTCGATGACGGCAGCCAAGATGGCACATTCGCTGCTGTAGAAAAGTATGTCAATAGTTACCATGGTAACTGCTCAGTGCGCCTCTGTGCTTATTCCAAGAATCGTGGCAAGGGATACGCTGTTCGCTATGGAGTAACCCAAGCAAAAGGTGAGGTCGTTGCTTTTGCCGATGCAGGCCTTTGCGTTCCTGCCCCTCAGTTGAACGGTGGTTTAGAAAAACTGAAACAGGGTTACGACTATGCCATTGCCTCCAGGCGGCACCAGGAAACGAAAGTGGTTTGTTCACAGCCCCTTTACCGCCAGCTGGGCTCCAGGGCTTTTTCGTCGGTTGTACGC
>JACQOU010000157.1 GCA_016207775.1 Deltaproteobacteria bacterium | reverse complement strand
GGGATACACGCTTGCAGTTGCCTCAAACAGCATTCGTTCAACCGTTGAAATTATTTTAGATCGAATGGCGATACGCCAATATTTTGATGTCATTTTTTCAAACGAAGATGTCGCAAAGCCGAAGCCAGACCCTGAGATTTATCGACGGTGTTTTGAAGCAATGAAACTAACTCCGGAAGAATGTCTTGTTGTGGAAGACTCCATGCCCGGAATTCAAGCGGCTCGTCAGGCCACCCCAAATGTGGTGATTGTTGCGGGCCCGCACGAGGTTACCCTCGAACTGGTTCTCCATAGCTTGTCACTTTTTAACGAACGGGTGAAAGCAGCGGAAACAAAACTGCATTTCGCCGGAAAAGAGCCGAAGAACGATACCATTGAGATCGTCATTCCGATGGCGGGATTGGGGCAGCGTTTTTCCGCCGCCGGCTATGCAAAGCCAAAGCCACTTATCGATATTTATGGTAAACCCATGATCCAGTGGGTAATTGAAAATATTCGGCCGTCCAATCACGAGTGTCATTTTACGTTTCTTTGTAATGAAAAACATATTGCTGAATATCATGTCGATGATTTTTTGAGACGCTTGGCGCCCGGCTGTACGATTGTTTCTGTGCCCGGAGTTACGGAGGGAGCTGCTTGCACGTTGTTATTGGCTAAGCGGCAACTCAGCACATCCCGTCCCTTAATGATTGCAAATTCTGATCAATGGATTGAAATTGATATAGATGATTTTATGGATTCGGCTATGAAGGGTTCTAGCGATGGGTTGATCATGACGTTTAAAGCGAATGAGAAGAAATGGAGCTACGCTCGGGTGGACGAAACTGGAAGGGTGGTTGAAGTGGCTGAGAAAAATCCGATCAGCCAGCATGCGACAGTGGGCTTATATTATTTCAAACATGCCGAAGATTTTGTGGAAGGCGCACAAAATATGATGCGCAAAAACATTCGGACGAACGGGGAGTTCTATGTCTGCCCCGTCTACAACGAGCTACTTGCCAAAAATAAGGACGTTCGTATTTACGAAATTGACAGAAACAGCATGCATGGGCTGGGCACGCCTGAAGATATGGATACCTTCCTCTCCTGGAAAAAAGCCGCCTAAGGAATCGCGCAATAATAAATGTTACACCTGCAGCTTGATTGACTTTACCGTCTAAGCAGCTACTTCATTGGAAAACTTTACGGAGAAGACATGCGGAATCCGAGTTGCTTTAACTTCTGGACGTGTGATTTTACGGCGTGGCTGGCGACAAAGTATAACGTAGAAAAGTTGTTTCCGTAAAAAACTGCGATGGGTTGATAGCCTAGTTTGCGAAGCGCTCCCACCCCTCCTACGCGATACTCATTGGCCGGTGAATAATCTCTTTCCAGTTGCTTAAGGTTCTCAATGATTTGTCTGTCCGGTCGGTCTTGTCTTCCCAGTGTAGTGAAATCATATAACCAAACAATGGCTGGTTGATATTTGGCTACTAGTGAGGGGTTCCGCTTACGATACGCCAGGTTGGACGTGAGGGTGGAAGGTTGAGAGGCAATTTCAGGATTTGCAATGCCGAGCAAATCTAAAGCTTCCCTCCTGGAAAAATACATGAGGGTTGCCACTTCTGCTGATGCAACAACATCGGATGGATGGGTTGTTCTTTCCAAGTGTTTTCCTATCATCGATAAATCCTGAATTCGAAGACTGCCCATTCCAACGTTAATGGATGCAAGTTGCTGCTTCATGACCGCTAAGCCATGTGAGAAGGGGGATAAATAATATCCGAACGAAATTGCAGCAAGGAGACTTCCCATCAGCCTGAAGACACCAGGAGCCGAATCTTTAATCGCAAGGCAAACAAGGCTTCCAATGCAGAACATGCAAAAAAGACTGAGAGGAAGGAGGTAACGACCCCAAAAAGGCGGGAACCAGTCGCCACCAGACAAGTAGTAGGGAGTGATAAACAAACACAAGATCAGCAGCGGAGCGATTAGTCTTTTTAAAACTGGGTGTTTGAACCGAAGTAGGCCGATGGCAAAGGCTACAAGCAGGGGAGGCACGTAAGCGGCATGGAGATCTTTGATGAGATTTCTAATTCCGAGCTTAAGGTAATGGAAGTTCCCAAAAGCCGATTTGTACTTAACACAAACCGCTAGAGGGGAGCCAAATTCCATAAGTCGATAAATGCTCAGTAATAGGGTTGGAACAAGAATCAATAAACCGACGATAATCATTCGGGCCCCCATCCGAAGTCTCTCAGAGGATGGTTTTGAAAAAGCATGCTGCCACATGAAATGACCATACAGCAGCCCAACAACCATCAGGCCTTCTATCCGAATGAGGGGGATGAGTGCCAGAAGCAAGAACGCTAAGTGTTTGCGTTCAGAGAAATAAAGCAGAACGATCGCCCAAAGAATGGCTGCCGAAAATAGAGAAGTGGCAAATCCTTGAGCGGAATTAAAAACCAGGGGAGGATAGAGTGAAAATCCCAGGATACACGCTGATTGAATTGCTCCTCGAGCGCCCAAAGACCCCAGAAAGTATTTGAAGGCGAGAATACAAAGCAAACCGCCGAGGCAGCTTTGAATAAGGGCCATTGCCATTAATGAAAACCCCAATTTACCAAGTAGGCCGATTACAAAAAAAGGCAAAAAGTCGACGATGGCCTCAATGTTTTGAGTTCGATTGAATGAAAAGTTGTTTGATTCAGCAAAATGCAGAGAATGACGCAAATTTACAAAAAGTTCATCCCATGGCTGATTGAGCAAGAAGTTGAGTATTACAAAACAGGCAATCGAGCAAAAAAGCGCCAGGTGTCCGAACCTTCGCTTTCCCGTTAGGTGCTCAACGGCTACTGCCGTACAAGCGATAAGAAAAAAACCGCCGAATAAACTTAGCGCAATTTCTGGAGTCCCTGGCCGAACAAACACGCCGCCCAAAAGAGAATCGTACACTCCTGCAATAGTCTGTGTTGTTCTGAATATTAAAGTGGATTCCATTAAGTTACCGGAATGATAGATCGATGTGCTGGTAAGGGAATCTCCTAATATTACTCGGAATTCTAACCGGAAAACTTAAGGAATAATTTCCAACCTATACCAAAAGATAAGGTCCCTGCAGCCGTTGCACTTCACCTATCTTTGCTGCCAATACAGCTCCATAATCTTTAGCTAATTTGATCAAGTGGTCGGCTTTCGTTCTGGATACTGAGATCAGAAGTCCTCCAGAGGTTTGGGGATCAAACAGCATTGCTCTTTGTAGGTCGGTGGACTTCGATTGGAATTTGATGCGAGATCCAACAAACTCTTCATTAGTGCGATTGGCCCGCGTAAAACATTTTCTTTCAAAGCAAACTTCCGTTTTAGGAAAAAGCGGCAGGCTCTTAAGATCAATGACAAAAGATTTCTGTGAAGCCATGGCCATCTCCAGGGCGTGGCCCGCAAGTCCAAACCCGGTAATATCGGTAGCAGAATGGGCAGATGCTTCTGTCATGGCCCGACATGCCGGTTCGTTAAGCTCTATCATGCTTTTCAGTGCAGCCTCAAAAGCTGCTTGAGGACATTTCCCTTGCTTCTGGGCTGTCGTAATGAAACCGGTGCCAAGAGGCTTAGTGAGAATCAATACGTCGCCCTCTTGGGCTGAGGCGTTTGTAATGATTTTGTTCGGATGAATCGTTCCTGTAACGGCCATTCCAAACTTTATTTCAGTATCACGGATACTGTGGCCTCCCAACATCACACAACCAGCTTTTGTGGTTCTATCCGATGCTCCGCGGAGAATCGTATGCAAGATGCTGAGGGGAAGCTCGTTGTCTGGGAAACAAACAATGTTCAAAGCAGTGAGCGGCTTTGCGCCCATCGCGTAAATATCGCTTAATGCATTTGAAGCGGCGATTTGACCGTAGCTGAAGGGATCGTCCACAAGGGGAGGAAAAAAATCCGTTGTTTGAACAATCGCCAAGCTGTCACTGAGTTTGTACACTCCGGCATCATCGCTTGTCTCCACCCCGACAAGCAAATTGGGATCAGCTATCTTCGGCAAATCGCGCAGCACCTGCGCAATCCCCAGCGCGGGTAATTTTCCGGCTCAACCCGCGCAGGAAGCGTACTGAGTTAAAGGCTTTAACTCTTCAGCCATTAGAAACCTCCGAAGGGCAATACTACACCAATGATTTAATTCTTGCATTCTAATGGGCAATCATTTTTGAGGAGTGGAAAGCTGATGGGCTGGTAAATAAGCAGGTATCTGTGGTGCCTGAAAAGTCCGTGGCGATGATGGCGGTGCTGTGCTTACTCCAAGTTGAGTCGGTCCGCCAGACAACGTTGACATTGGAGCCTTTTCAAAAAGTCCTTTTAGACCTTGTTGGGATGATTTGATAAGGCCACTCATACTATCCATAGTCGGTAAAGAAACCGAACCGCGAGCAGGCGAAGGTGGATACGGGAAAAAAGGTAATTGTGGAGCGACGCCCGCCCGGGAATGGTGATCCGGCTTGGAATCTTCGAAATGAAATAAGTGCCCATCCGCATCGTTTTCGCTCTCTTCACCTTCGCCGCCTTCATCGGAGTAGTCCTCGAACTCTCCTCCGCCACCTCCTCCACCACCGCCCTTTCTTCCGGCGCAACCACTCAGGATAAGTCCAATAATCAGGATAAGTATGAATAAGAACTTCTTCAATTCCTTGCCCCCCCCAATGGCTTTTAGGAATTTTGGGAACTCACTTACTAAGACCTTCAAGATTGGTGCCAGCAGTATACGCACTTGAAGACTTGGGGAGTGTGACGAGCTTCTAAACGGTATTGTTCGTATTCTCAAAGTGGCCGGGCAGTTCCGCAAAATGGTCATGCAAAATATTGGATTTCCTGGGGTAAGCAAATAGGGGCAATTCGACTAACCCATGGACACATGGCTGGGAGAAAACTGGAGCAAACGGATGTACCCTAATTTAAGAGTGAATTAAGACATGGGCTCAGATGCAAGGGGCCCTTGGAGGCGGATGACTGAATCGATGGGAGTATTAATCATGTGCAATTGCGGAGTCCAGGTAACCTCTCTCTGAAGGCCACCAAAGTCAGTCGCAAAATAATGCCGGCTGCCCGGTGTGGTGTAGTTTGTTCTTGTCCAAGCCGTTACTTTTACGTCCCCAAGGTAGTTATGATACCGAACATTGTTTTTCCCAATTTCACGGGCGAGTACGGCTTGAAGGTGAGTATGCTTGGGATCGCGCGGCCCTCCGCCGACACTACAACCCATCAGCTTAACGCCCTTTACTGCGAAGGGCAGGTCCTTTAGTCCATTAACAAACATCCTTAGTCCCGCGGACATCCCCCGTGATGGAGAGAGATTTTGTGTAGCACTTCCCCCTCCGCCCCCTCCAAATGCTTGGTAGGAGGGTGCTCCATGATCTCCGATAGCTAGGACAACCTCAGTTTTCTCCGGATGTCGTTGCGCCCATTTCTTTAACGCAGCCAAACCGTTCTTCACGCTTGTTATTGAGGCAAAGCTGATCTTCTTTATCCGCGCCATCGATCTAAAACCATCTTGCGCGCCATTATCGCCTGGGCTGTTTCCGACGAGCATGAAATCGACATCGTGAAGCGGATCTTTAATACCGAGCATTCCGTTCATTGGGAACAAGCCCTTTCGAGTTCTTATTTGTTTGTATTGCCCGCTAAACCTTAAATTTGCGGGATTGGGGGCTACAAAAACAAAGTTACCGAATGGGTCTTTCTGTTGGAAAAGGAAAAGTGCTTTCTGTTCGATGGAATCATCAGCTCTTGCTCTGTACCAATCAAGAGTGTGATAATCGCCCATTGTGTAGGCCTTAGCGGCCTCTGTCATTCCGGGCCGAATGAAAAAATTACCTTTTGTATCCTTGATAACAATCTTGTTCAGTAGCTCGACACGCTTAGAGTTTTCTTGCTTTCGGTCGATGTATTGATTGAGTAACGTGATTGCGGCACGGTATTCGAGGCCATCCGGTTCATTTCTCAAGCTATCTAAAAACTTTTTTCTGTCCTGATTAGTCTTAAGCTTGCCTTTGGTTTTGAGCCATTCGTACTTAGTTAGAAGCTTGGCTGAGGAGGCAAGAACGTGCAGTAGGTAATCATTAGGATATTGCCCACGGAGTGTCTGTGCATCTTGATAGAACTTGCGAATATCTTTTACGCCGATAAGAGCCCAGGCAACCCCTTCGGGGGTCAACCACCGTTCTGGCTGGCCATCCCTCAAATCAAGACGCTGAATGACCTGCTCAGGCATAAGCCCGTTGTATCCAAACAATTCTGCATATGGCTGATAGAGCCGGATGCGCTTTTCTAATTCTTTTAAAGCCGCAATGGATTCCCGGCTTCGGGGCTGGTTTCCAAAGCGATCGAGTTCAAGCTTAAATTTAAAAAGTTCATAGCCAGGAAGCTGGCTTATCTGTTCGTCGCTCAGATTGACGGCCCCTTCCGCTACTGCTCGAGGCATAGGTGATAAGGTGCTTACTTGTGAAAGGTGGGACGGGACTAAGTCAGCCCACGCACTTCGATTGAGCTGCGTGGCGAGTAGAATTAAAGGAATTAAGAGTAACCTTCGTCCCATTGCCCCCCCGTTACGAACAGAATTATTCTTAAGCAAATACCTTTGCATTTTCTGCGCCAAATCCTGTGAATACGTACAGGCGACGGGCCAAAGTCCTCATATTATTTCAATGCGCAGTCTTGAGAATTAAGAAATACCCTTTTTGATCACTTTAAGTGGGGTGAGAGCTTTTTGTTTATTGGTTAGGAATTGCAACAGCTGCCTAAGCCTTTCTATATTGGTTTGCTTCTTTTTCAGTATTCAGTCGGTTTGGATGTTTGCGTAGACTGTTTGTATTAATGGAAATAAGCACTGGGATTTGGGACCGAATGCCCGACTTAAATCGCATTTCTGACTTCATGGCATAAATCATGCAAAAAATATTTTTTGAATAGGAAACAAAGCAGCAGTGCTACTGGCACCAGTTAAATTCATCGCTGATTGGCAAGCACAGAACCGGCAACTTGTAAGCGAATAGACAGTTAATGGACGGGGGGGGGTATGAAAATACAATCCATCATTTTAGTTTTTATATTCATGATAGGCATCTTTTGGTCGGATCAGGCTAAGTGCGGTCCCCTTCGGCGGCTAGGTTCGTGGCTTTTTGGCGGAAGGCAAACGCAGCAATACGGAGGGCATGGCAACTATAGCTATGATGAGGACGAGGAAGGGGAAGGGGAAGGGGAAGAGGATGAAGAATCAGACCTTTTTGATGAAGATGAACGTCCCCGGCATCGAAGAGGGCATGTTCAAGGTAGAAGAGACTACGAGTTTGATAAGACGCCAAGACCACAAGGGGGTCAAACCTTTTCACAGTATTTGCAACTAAAACCCAATGGTGGCTACCAAGCCCTGCCCCAATACCCCATGTTTGGTACGGGCCCAGGGGGTGTAATGACCACTTCTTTTTTGCCCAGTCCACATGTCACGGGGCCTGCAGGCTCCACTCACCTTGGCGGCATGGGAAGGGTGACACCAGGTCGATCGATAAACTATTCATCGGTAGCAACTCCAGCAGCAATTGCATTTTGGGCAACCATTCTAAGAGATCAAAATATTCCCGACAGGCAAATATTTAATGATGTCGGAGAACTCATCAGCCTGGCAATGAGGGCTCAAGGCGATGAAAAGGTAAAACCTGACTTTTACAAGTCTGTCGCAAGCACTTTGATGTCACAAACCAAGGAACAGCAAGCAGCTATTCTTACTAGGCTCCAAAATGCTCAGAAGACGATTACTACCGATTTGGAAAAATTTATCCACGACGTTCTTACCAAGTCGGTCAATTACACCTTAGGTAAGGGAAGTAAAGACATTGGTGAACCACTGAAAACTGCTTTGGACACTCACCTAAATTGGGTCCGAGACTGGAATACTGCCCTGCGCAGAGTGGCTTCTGGCGATAAAGATAAGCCTACCGTCAACTTGGATGCGACGTTTAACTATATGTCAAAAGAAACAACTGGACGAGAATGGATTAACAACCAAGTCAGGGAATTTGGCTCTGACGCACTCGAGAGTTGGGTAGCATCAGAAAAAATTAAGGGCACCGATACAGGCAAACGCCTTTCCGCAATATTGAGTGAATGGAAAAAGAGTGAACAATTGGCGCCCTCTAGAAATCCTACACCTGTTATCAGTTCCGCCCCACCGATGAGTGTTAGTCCAGCCATTGGCATGAGCCAACAACCCATCATCGCGCACTCCGGACAGAGCATGTTACCAGGCCAGGGGATTCCCACTTTTCAGAGTTTATTGAGGCCGCCTGTTATGGGTGGATACCCAATGGGATCTCCATTAATGGGATCCACTTGGTTGTCGTCGGTGCCTCCGCTGCAGATGGGCACTTCTTCTCCAGGGCAACCGCATTGCAAAGACGGTCATTGCCAACACACAAAACCGCGCCAAGGCACGCAGTGAATGCCTCAACAAAGACGGGGGTCACCCGATCGATTTTGTAGATGATATGGCTTTCTTAAGGCCCTAAGCTAGCTTTTCGAGTTCTTTCTTGCTTGATTCCAGGATGTCCTTGTGAAGACTGTTGCCATGGGAATCCATTGTGCAGACGGTGGTGAATCCCTCTGCTTGATAGTGCCACATGGCTTCCGGTACTCCGAACTCTTCCAAAAAATGAACACCATCCACTTTTGGGAGTCGCTCGGCATAAACCTGTGCAGAGCCTCCAATTGCCGTCAGGTAAACCCCACCCACTTCTTTAAGTCCTTGCAGAGTCTTCGGCCCCATTCCACCTTTTCCAACTACAGCTCGAATTTTGAACTTTTTCATCACATCAGCTTGGTAGGGCTCTTCGCGGCTGGATGTGGTCGGTCCCGCAGCACCCACTTTCCAGCGTCCCGATTTGTCTTTGGTCATGACAGGTCCGCAATGATAGATGACGTGTCCATTTAAATCGATGGGAGAAGCGTTTTTCACTAAATGTTTATGAAGTTCATCGCGGCCCGTGTGCATGGGGCCGTTAATGACCACCACATCGCCCACCTTGATTTTTCGGATTTGCTCTTCTGTGACAGGAGTGTTGAGGGTCACTTCTTTACCGCTCAATTGAGCCCCGGTTTCTTTTGCTAACCGTAGAATTTCGTTTTCATCACGATGGAGCCACCGTTTGATGTTGCCCGTTTGTGCATCCAGAACCACTCCCAGTCGGCGAAAGGCCCAACATTGATAAGCGATAGAAACAAAGAAACTGGCCGGCAGACGGTTTAGAACCCCAATTTTGCAACCCAGTAGCGTGACATTTCCGCCGAAACCCATTGTTCCAACGCCTAGTCGATTACTTTCTTCAACAATTCGTTTTTCTAATTTACCCAGATCTTGGATGGCATTTGTATCGAAAGCCGAGCGAAAAAGTTGCTCCTTTGCAAAATTGAATCCTCCAGCCCTATCGCCGCCGATACAAACTCCAATATAGCCCGGGGAACATCCTTGCCCTTGAGCTTGAAAAACAGCATGCAAGATACATTTTCTTACGCCTTCTAGGTCTCGGCCCGCTCGCCCCATTCCGGGCACTTCGCAGGGGAGAGAATACTGCGCGCTCATGTTTTCGCTTCCGCCACCTTTAAGAGCCAGTTGGACCGTCCAGTCTTTTTTCTCATGGGCTTGATGAAAATGAATGACGGGTGTTCCGGGCCCAAGGTTATTGCCGCTGTTCTTGCCGGTAAGCGAGTCGACTGAATTGGGACGAAGCAACCCTTCTTTGGTAGCGCGTTCCACTTGAGTTCGAATAATTTTTTCCAGTTCCGTTTGATCAACTCCCACAGGGACTTCCAACAGAAACGTTGGCATGCCCGTGTCCTGGCATATTGCTTGAGTTTTGTCTTTTGCCATATCCACATTTTGGCAGATGGTGGACAGTGCGACCTTTGACAGGCTGCCGGCGTTCTCCCGCTCGTATGTGTCGGATACCATCTTTCGGACGTCAGACGGAAGATTGGAAGAGGCTTCCGTAATAAGCCTGAAAATACTCTCGGCAAAAGACATATTCCCTCCTTTTTAGGTTAGCCGAGGGTACCTTAGCTCCAAACACCCGTAATGAAAAGTACTCATGTGATAGAATAAAAACCTCAAATTTTACCAGGAGCATTCACATGAAAATGAGCTTTTCTCTATGCTTGCTTCTTCTTTCTCCCTTGGCCTATTGCGCCGAGGACGAGCGCTCACGTTCCTCGGTAACCATTCCCATTAAAGAATATTTGGAAATGAAGGAAAAAGTTGAAGCGCCCCCTATAAAAAGCGTGGAAGAAGCAGTGCTCCGCGGTTCTTTTGGTAAAAGTTTGGAAATCCAGTTTTCAGGGGCCAGCTCCGGTAAACAAGATAAAAGAGAAATATCCGAGTACAGCGACGGCTTTGCTCTTTCCAATTGTTCCGGAGATGCTGTTTTAGATCGAGAGGGCAATCGAGTACTCCTTGTGCCGCTATCCAAAAGGTTTCGGCTCAACTGTCGTGTTAACGTACCGAACTGGAATTCAGTTGAAATCAGACTCTCCAATGTTTTGTTTTTTCGATCGGAGGTTTCGGGAGCCCAAGCAATTGTCGATTCAAAGGGGAATGGCGATCGCAAGATCGTGCTCGTTCCTAAAACTCAAGAACTCAGGGCGCCGGCTGCGACTGTGACAGCGGTTGGTCGCTACCAGTTGACCGCTTTGCCTGATGAAATCCGTTTTAAGTACGATTGGCTGCTCAACAACCCTTCTCGTTACGTAAGAGACTATGAGATTTCGTGGAAAAATACTGAGGTCGTTCAGGAGATAAAAACGAATGACACGTACGACGAGAAGCCTGGAAGGCTCATCATAAAACTTCGTCCAGGTGACAACCAGATTAGCGCATCGGGGAAATTTTCTGGCGTTCAGTTTGTTCCGTTGGTTCCATCCGAACAGCAATACTTACTTATCGAAAGTCACCCTCTGTTGCAGCTGAATATTACGACTGCTGCACGCCGTATTTCCGTTTCAGAAGCGGGCATCGGACCCCAATTTGCGAATGCTCAAGTCTACTTATTCGGAAGTGGAAATAGCTTTCAATGGAAGACCCGTAAACTGGATCTGATCGAAAGTCTTGGTTATTCGGTGCAAAATGGTTCGTATCGTTATTATGTTCCGCAATCCGGGCAAAGTATCGTAGAAGCGAGTTTTACCATTGAAAACCAGGGAACTCCTGAGATCCCAATGGAAATTCCTGGAACCCCCACTTATGTTGAGGTCAACCGGCGGGCAGAACCTCTGTACAAGGATCCCCAAGGCCGACTTCTTGTGCGGCTCCCCGCAGGCAGGCATGATGTGCTTATTCAATATCGGGGCACACAAAACCACAGGGGTTTGATGACCTATGTCGGTTCCAGTTTGGCAAAACCAGCCACGGTGCTTTCGAATGTCGGTTTGGATTTGCTTATGCCCGAAAAATGGAAACTGATTTTTGGAATGGGTCTTTTGCAGCCCCAGAGTGACTTTTCTTTTTACTTATTCCTGTGGGCACTTGTCGGAGGGGGTGCAGCATTTGTTTTTTTCAAGATGCTTTCTTTTGCTGTCCAAAAAAGGATTGCATTGGCCTGCATATTTGCCTGCGCGGTTGTACTTCAACCGGCCATTTTGCCTTGGGGGTTGGGTATTGCCGTTGTGTTAGTAGCCATTCATATAAGAAAAAGTTTGGTTTCTTGGATTAGACACCGACCAAAATTGGCTGTTACCTGTGGAAGCGTTTTGGGGGTGCTAGTGCTTTTGATTGTCTGGAACTTTAGCAACCGCAGATTAATGGAAAAATCCGACTGGGGCCTTACTTCGAATATTGCACAAAGCTACTTGGGGAAAAGTCAGGATGGCCCATCCTCAAAAAGATTCCAAGCCCTGAGTGATGGCATTGCTCCCATGGCGGGCGGGCTTGATTTGGAGGTTGCATCCAATAGCGATACGGGGCGATCGACCGCCTACACGGGAGTACCCGCTCGCATTCCGATTCCAGCATCCGCAAGAGTGATTACTTTTTCACAAGAATTTGTGGATAGAGCAGGGTCCGTAAATGCACATGCTCTTTTTGTAAGCACGGGATTCTTAAAAGCCATCTTTTACACTCTTATAACTGTGCTAGCGCTCATCTTGTTTAGAAACCGATCCTTACTTCGTCAGTGGATTCAAAAGCCCGTATAGCAGTCAATCAGGGCTAGTTTTCGATCGGTTTGGAGGGCGTTGCCACATCGTCGCTTTCGAAATCCAGAGCGCCACCAAGTTTTTGTCCTAGCGCTTGCCTGATTACGTAAAAATGAAAAGCTTCAATCGGAATTCCGGTCAGTTGATAGGCAATCACTGTTCCCATACTTGCAGAAAAAATGCCAACCAGAGCATTGGGATATCGGTCACAAATTTGCTTAACGAAAAGCGGTACCAAGTTCATAACAGCGTAATCCTGAACAATCGATAGCGAGGGATCGAAAATTAAGTAGGAGGAATTGGTGGCTATACGTCTAAGGCCGTGCATAGCAGAGCCAGATAGATTCTTACTTTCCATGTAGGCTGAACCGAATGCAAGGGAAGCGTCGAAGAGGTTGGCGATTGCAGTTCCAACAAATTTGGCTTTGTGGTTTCTTCCGTTAGTAAGGCTCTCCATGTCGCGGAAGGTTTCGCCTCGTATCATGAGCCATTTTCTGGCGTTGCCTTTAATGAACGGAGTTGTTAGAGCACTTCCCCAATCAGCCAAATAAGACCATGGGTGCTCCTTGAGGCGGCCGCTCGGAGATAAATAAACTCGCGTGCCGATTGCGGCAGCAGCCTTACCACCGTAGGTTATCCAAAAAAACGTTCTTGCCTTTTGAACAAGCGAAACGGCGCTATTGCAATAGTCAAATATGCCGGGGCTGTTTGGGTCTTCCGAATAGAAGCCATCATAATCGCCGCCGTCCCCTCCCGATCGGCTAGGAGGCGGTGGCCAGCCTCCGATAACAGAATCCACTGCGGAAAGGTGTTCTGGCCCTCTCATTGCTGTAACCGTACCGTCAAGCTCAGCCGTGTAAAGTATCCCTTGGGGCGCGCCAGTTTCATCGTAAACGAACCCAAGCAGCCGCGAGAGTGTCTTATCGCTCCTGCGGGCCGTTGTTGCT
Organism: Deltaproteobacteria bacterium; assembly: GCA_016207775.1. Taxonomy (GTDB): domain Bacteria; phylum Bdellovibrionota; class FAC87; order UBA2466; family UBA2466; genus JACQOU01. The sequence continues at coordinate 8,667 of JACQOU010000157.1, read as the reverse complement.
AGTGGGAAAGAGCGTGCCCTTTTCCGTGCAGCGGCTATCTCTCCTCCCAAGTTTGCAATCATTTGGGGGCGAGCGTGCTCAATAACAAGTCTGCTCGGGCAACTAGCCGACAGCTGTGTGCAAAGAAAAAAAATGACGAGGTAGAATCTTGCCATTTAGCTCCCTGCAGCCAGCGTTCCTGTGCCTCGACCGGTTCTCTGGTCATACCGGTACGTTCGAAAAAAATCTTTCACTTGTTGCCTCGTTCCAGTGCAACCGTGCCGCAGCTTTGCTCGTATGCTTGGAAAATTTCCCACCGACCAGAAACTCCACAAAAGCCTTTCTTACGTGGCGTGTCAAGTTTTTAGGTGTTCCTGGCTAGTACCTTGTCAAAATTGATTTTGGGTGTTCGATGGAGGGATTTTTGGTGCTTGAAGGGGTAATTCGATTGGCGTATCGACAAGGAATACAAAACTGGATGAGTTTTTTCGACTCAGATGAAATTTGATAAACAATTGCCGGGCAACCCCCTGTTCTTTCCGTGGTGGGTAAACGATTCGGTAAATACCGCCCACGTAAGGGCAACGCTCGGAAACTTCGACCTCAGTCTTGGAAACCACCCTCGTTGAACAATCATTTTGTTCTAAGATTTCCACGGCCTGCTGCGTGGCCACCCCATAATCTCTTGTTGGCGAGTCCAAAACGCTTATTCGATTACCCGAAAGTTTTACGGTCGGTAGTTCGGTTCTCAAAGAGGCAAATACAGCAGGCGCGAAGAATATAAAGTGGGCAAACAATCCCATGCGCGCACGTATACCACCAATGCAAGATGATCGCCAGTGCCTGAGTCAAGCTCCCAGTACCTTGTCAGGATTGAAGCTTAGTCAACGCAGGCAGTACCATTGGAAGGCTGCGGAGCGAGTTGGATATAATGGGGCTCTCCGCGTCGTCCCTGATCATCCACTTCTGCCACTAAGGCCTCGACCTTCTTGATATCCTTTTTGTCAGCTTCAGGAGCTTTCTTTGAAAATGGACTCCAACTCAGAATCTTATCCAGTGTTCCACCGACCAAATCAGCGTACGCGATCACTTTGCGCAATTCATATCGTATGCGTGGTTTGCTTTCGCCAGGTGGATTGGTTTGAAGCCACAGATAGGCGCTCGTTCTGCAAGATCCCTGTCCTGCGCTGGTAGCAACCTGCAGATGGCCGCTAAAGTGGATTTCTCCACGTTTGAACTGTATGGGAAACGAAAGAGAGGATTTATCGGTACTGGTTCGTTTTCCGAAAGCGAGGCTTTTTGCGAAGCTTTGAAGAGGAGTGAGGGTTTTCATGTGAGAGTCGTTGCTCCCGTTTCTGTTGTTATCGTCGCCGTCAAAATAAATATCCGGTTCCCCGTGCCTGCTTTCAATTTCTTCCTCTGTCTCGTTTACAACATTTGAATAGAAGTCCAAAGGGGCCCAGAGTTTTTGAGAAAGGACAGAACTGGCTCTCGGTTCCAATATTTCGCAGCGGGTTTTATCTCCCTCAGTAATCTTCAAAATACCCGCATCAATACTCGTCAGCTTATCTTTGAATGGAGCATACCCTTGAACGGCAAGCTCAACTAAATGTACCCGACTTGCTTTTCGTGTGGCTGCGGCATGAAGTATCGAAAGAGCGCTTAATTGACTGATGATCATTACCCAAATAGAAATCCAACCCATTGTATCCCCCCAAAAAAACTTTATGCAGGGTAGCAATCATTTGCGGGGGTGTCAAAAGTGCAAAATCCAGCTCTAAGCTACTGTGACTCCGAATAGTCAGAGCGAGAATTGTCACTTTCGTCTAACCGATTCAGGGCAATGCTATCGGGTTCCGCACGAAATGAATGGTCTAAGTATTGCTTTAGATTGTGGTGAACTATTAGGGGAGGTGGGTGCACAGATAAATGACTGAGTGTGCACAGGACGAATACGAGGAGTGGCGATTTATGAGGTTACTTAGCCGCGTGTTTCTGAGTGCCCTTTTAGCAGGTTTGATAGTGGGTTGCGGTAACCAATGTCCCAGCGGTATTAACACAACTGACCCAAGTTGCCCCGGTTACAATCCTTATGGCTATACTCAGGGTTATGGTCAGGGGGGATATTATCCACAGGGGTATTATCCCCAGGGTAATTATCCACAGGGATATTATCCACAAGGTTATCCACAGGGCCCCTATCCATATGGTCCCGGATATCAGCAGCCCTATCCTTATGGCGGCAGCTACCCCTATGGAACATATCCTGGTTACGGCGGACAGTACCCTCGATAAAGGTAAATAATATTATTCTGAAGGGTTGTCCTGGTCGCTGGGACCTGGTTGCGCTTTTGTTCTCTCTTCGAGTCGCTTCCGCTGAACCATAAGTTCCTGCTGTTGTCTGGAGTATTGCGAATGTTTTTCTTTCCAGAAGAAAACCTGCTCCTTTAGCGGGTTTCGCCTGGAGTGGACATCGAGAAGGAGGGCTTTAAGGGAACTTCGGAGCTCCTGTGCGCGGTGAAGTTTTGCAGACGCCTCTTTTTTCCATTGTTCGCGTTCGTCCTTCTCCTTTTGCAGATTCTCCTTTATTTGTGGTGATTCTTGGTGCTCCGTGGATGAATGTTCTGTCTGGGCCAGCCTATCAAGCGCCTCTTGGTTCTTAGTCATTTCTTTTGTGGCTGAAGCAACATAGTCGTCAAACTTTTGGACCGTGCTAGCATGTTCCTTCTCAAGCTTTTCCAAGGTGCTGATTTCTGTTTCAAAAGTGGCAATATTCTGTCTTGCGGTTTCTATATTAGCCTGCAGTTGCAGATTGCTTGTTTCAAGGGCCCTGATGCTCTGTTTAATTTGCTTGGCTTCCAATCTTCTCATGGTTGCCTGTTGGCCTTCTGGCTGAGATGGTTGCACGGAAGCCAAAAGCAAATTGGAAAGCAAAAAAAATAAGAAGACATCCATAGGTTTTAAGAAGATGTTCCCCTAGAAAGACGCTCTAGAATATCTGCTGAAAGCCAGTTCTGTGGTCCAACCCATTTGTGTAAAATTCGCCCTTCTTTATTAACCCAGTATGTTTCTGGGAAACGCGTTGTACCTAACTGGCGCGGCAATTGTCCCTGCGGGTCATGTAAGACGATGAAGCTGGGCTTGAAATCGAGCGTATGAAACAATGTCTTGATTGCATCCAAATCTTCATCGACTGAAATAGTAACGATCAATGGTAAATTGCCATTCTTCTTGGCAGCCATCTGACGATTAAGCATTTCAAGGGAGGGCATTTCCTCAATGCAAGGAGGGCACCAGCTAGCCCAGAAATTAATGATCACATTTCCATGATTTGCAATAAGCTCAGTAAGCGTGATTTTCTTTGCTTGGGGTTGCAACATTGAAAAGGATGGAGTCAAAGGAACCATAATGACAGGGGTACTAGGGGCCTGCTTTGAATTTGAAGAGGATTCAAAATGATAGGTTCTATTTCTAAATAACGAGGGCACCCATGCAAGGATTGCCAGAAAAATAACCACAGCGGCAATTCCTCGCAATAAAGTTGGCAAAGCTCTTACTTGTCCTTTTCTTTAGTTGCTTTGGCTTGTTTCGACGGCTTGTCTTCTTCCTTTTCCTTTTTTGGGGCCTTTGCGGCTTTCGCCTCTTTCGCGGGTTTTTTGCGGCCCTTTCCTTTATCTGCTTCAGCCTGGCGTTTTTCCTTTTTGTCCTCAGGCGGTGGGAGATATTGCAAAAGACACCGCTCAGCGTAGTCACCTACCCTACGAGGTGCAAGCAACAAAATTCTTGTGTAGCCTCCCTGTCTGTCCTTAAATCGTGGAGCGAGTGTCTTATATAAATTTTCAACAGCGAGCCGGACTCGGTTTTCTCCTGGGTGCTGGGTCTGTGTACTGCCCAACATTTTAAAAAGCTGTCTTCGCGAATGCAAATCTCCGCGCTTTGCCAATGTCACCATGCGATCGGCGAGCGGTTTCATTGCTTTTGCTCGAGAGCGAGTTGTTTGAATGGTCTCTCTTTCTAGCAAAGCAAGGGCAAGAGAGCGTATCAAAGCCCTTCGATGAGGAGCTGTTACACCAAGTTTTCTGGTCACTTCTAAATGTCGCATACTTCCCTAATTCAAACTTTCTCCGGCATCCTTTTTCTTTTTCTGCGCGAAATAATTTTCTGGGTCAAAGGCTTCAATCTTCATTCCGAAGCCCAAACCCATTTCAGTAAGAATTTCCTTTATCTCATTTAGAGACTTGCGTCCAAAGTTCTTGGTTTTCAGCATTTCAGCTTCTGTTTTCTGAACGAGCTCACCAATATATTTAATTCCTGCATTCTGCAAGCAGTTTGCCGACCGCACGGACAGTTCAAGTTCATCAACCGTACGATAGAGATTATCGTTAATCTTCTCCTGTTCAATGACCGGCTCGGGCGCCTCGGGTTCGAGCGTTTCATCGAAGTTGATAAAAATGCTCAGCTGATCTTTGAGAATTTTTGATCCATAAGCAATTGCATCTTCGGGTCTCATGGAACCATCGGTCCAGACTTCCATCTCAAGTTTGTCATAGTCGGTTCGTTGGCCAACTCTCGCATGAGACACGGTATAGTTCACCTTACGAACGGGTGAGAAAAATGCGTCCAGGAGGATAACCCCAGCTGGAAGGTCCTCCTTTTTTACTACCTCTGTGGGAACATAACCTTTTCCATACTCGATCTGAAGCTCGGCTCGAAACTTGCCGTCCTTTCCGAGCGTGCAAATATGTTGCTCGGGATTTAAGACCTCCACCGTATCATCCACTTGAATATCAGACGCTTTTACCGGCCCCAGCCCGGTTTTATTAATTTCAACCGTCTTAGGCCCTTCCACATACAGTTTGAATCGCACTTCTTTTAAGTTCAGCAAGATGTCTGTTACATCTTCAACCACGTCGGCAACGGTGGAAAATTCATGTAATACGCCGTCAATACGAACAGAGGTGATGGCTACACCTTGCAGCGAGGAAAGCAACACTCGGCGAAGTGAGTTTCCAATCGTCACTCCAAAGCCCCTCTCCAGCGGCTTGGCCACAAACTTCCCGTAATTATCCGTTAGAGAATCTTTCTCAATTTCAAGCCCCTTTGGCCTGATGAGAGTCCGCCAGTTTTTTTGCGCAATTGTAATTTCCATCCTCTTGCTCCTTATCTCGAGTAGAGCTCGACAACCAAGCTTTCTTCTATTGGCAACGTAACCTGGTTGCGTTCTGGAAGATATTTTACCTTCCCCTTAAATTCAGCCGGGTTTAATGCCAACCAATCGGGAACCTCCCGCTTTTTGGCATTTTCCATTGCACGCATAATAGGGGTAATCTTCTGGCTTTTTGCCCTTATTCCAACTTCGTCGCCAGTCCGCAAAATAACATTTGCAATATTTACCGGTTTTCCGTTCACTTCATAATGGCCGTGTAACAACAGCTGTCGTGCTTCGTTACGGCTATCGGCAAAACCCAGTCGGTAAACTACATTGTCGAGCCTAATTTCAAGCCTACGTAAAAGGCTCATTCCGGTAGCGCCCTTTTGTCGATTTGCCCTATCGAAGTAATTACTAAACTGACGCTCTAACGTTCCGTAGATCCGCTTCACTTTTTGCTTTTCTCTGAGCTGGAGTCCGTAGTCTGACAGCTTAGTGCTTCTTTTCCCATGCTGACCAGGCGGATAAGAGCGTCTTTCAAATGCACATTTGTCACTGTAGCAGCGATCCCCTTTCAAAAATAGCTTCATGTTTTCGCGCCGACAAAACTTGCAAGATGACGTTAACGATCGAGCCAAAGTGATTACTCCTTATACTCTTCTTCTTTTCGAAGGCCGGCACCCATTGTGCGGTATCGGCGTGATATCCCGAATAAAACTAATTTTCAAGCCCGACACCTGAAGCCCTCTTAGCGCTGTCTCCCTGCCTGCTCCTGGCCCGTCAACGTACACAGAAAGGGTCTTCACTCCATGTTCCAGAGCCTGTCTTGCGGCATCCTCAGCAGCTACCTGTGCTGCAAAAGGAGTGCTTTTTCGAGCGCCTTTAAAACCCTTTTTTCCTGCGGAGGACCAGCAGAGAACATTCCCGTGAGGATCCGTGATCGTAACAATAGTGTTGTTAAAAGAACTTTGGATGTAAGCATTCGCCAATACTATCTCACGGCGAACTTTTTTCCGCTTTGGGGCAACAGCTTCCTTAGTTTGCTCCTTAGCTGTGTCTTTGGATGCTTCCTTCTTGGGAGCGTCAGTTGTGGGTTGCGAGGTCACTTTAATTACTCCTACTTAAGAACCTTGATGGGCTTTCTAACTGCCACCGTCTTGCGAGGACCTTTCCGGGTTCTGGCATTCGTGTGTGTCCGTTGGCCACGTACAGGAAGGCTTTTGCGATGCCGTATTCCGCGATAGGTTCCCAGGTCCATCAAACGCTTGATGTTCATGGAGACCGTCCGCCTAAGCTCCCCCTCTACAGGTACATTCTTTTCTATATAATCTCTAATTTTAGAAACTTCATCCTCAGCGAGTTCGTCAGTCTTCTTGTTTGGGTCGACATTCACCATTTGAAGAATGCGCGCTGAACGGCTCCGCCCAATACCGTAGATATAGGTGAGCCCCACTTCAACACGTTTATTTCTCGGCAAATCGACTCCGGCAATACGTGCCACTGCTTACCCCTGTCTTTGTTTATGACGAGGATCCACGCAATCCACCCTGATGACACCACCTCGTCTAAGTATTCGACATTTATTACAAATCTTTTTTACTGATGCTCTTACTTTCACAATCGTGCCACCCGAAAATAATAAAACTTCTATTTAGGCCAAAATGCCATAAGTTGTCAATCGCGTTAAGAATATTACTTAGCTCGGTACGTGATGCGGCCACGTGTTAAATCGTAAGGCGATAGCTCAACAGTCACCTTGTCGCCAGGCAAAATACGGATGTAATTCATTCGCATTTTTCCCGAAATGTGAGCCAAAATTCTTTTGCCGTTAGGCAGCTCAACGCGAAACATGGCGTTGGGAAGCGGCTCAATGACTGTACCGTCGACCTGTATAAGATCCTCTTTAGCCATAATTGCTAAGACTCCAAGTGATCCAAAATACCATTGAAATAGAGGTTATCCCATTCAGTAAAAACTTCCGCGTCGTCCTCAGTAATAGCTATTGTGTGCTCGTAGTGAGCTGATAATGAACCGTCCACGCTTACCGCTGTCCATCGGTCATCCAGAATCTTAACGTCGGCAGTACCTACATTGATCATCGGTTCAAACGCCAAAGTCATTCCAGGTTTCAGCTTCAGGTTGGGAGCGGCAGCTTCGAAATTTGGAATCTGCGGATCCTCATGGAGACGCGTGCCAATACCATGCCCTACAAATTCTCGGACAATTCCGTACCCGTGGGGGTTAACCACTTGTTCAATAGCGCGCCCCACATCCTTCAAGGTCTTGCCTGGAGTTGCAGTATTAATGGCGGCGTACAGTGCTTGCATCGTTGTTCGCAAAAGTTGGGTGGCCTGCTTCGAAATTTGGCCGACTGGTACAGTAACCGCACTGTCAGAATAAAGACCATTAAAGAGCAGTCCGAAATCTAGACCAACAATATCCCCTTCCTTTAGTGCTCTGTCCGAAGGAATTCCATGAACAACCTGTTCGTTGACCGAAGTGCATAAACTGTACTTGTATCCCATGTAGCCCTTGAAAGCCGGGCTACCGCCCACAGCAACCGAAAGTTGCTCGGCCTTCTTATCTAAGTCACTCAACTTGGTTCCGGGTTTAACCAGCTGCGAAAGTTCCGTTAGAATCTGGGCGACCAGCCTTCCGGCCTGCCGCATAATATCTAATTCACGCTGTGATTTAATGTATACCATTGTTCAATCACGTGGCTTAGCTCCTGCTGAATATCATTCACTGACCTGTTAGCGTCTATTCGAGCTAAGTTCTTCTTGGAAGCATAATAATGGAGTAATTCGTCGTTTTGTCGTTTGAAGACTTCCAACCGTCTTTTAACGACGTCTTCGGTATCATCTGTACGCTGAGTGAGTTTGCCGCCGCACTTGTCACACAACCCGCTTACCTTGGGCGGAATGAAAACAATGTGGTAAGGTTCTGCGCACTGGGAACAACTCCGACGGCCAGTAAGGCGTTCGATAAGCAGTGTTTCAGGAACCTCAAAGAGAATGGAAAGTCCAACGCTGGTCGATTGTTTAGAATCGAGTGCCTTGGCTTGTGCAAGTGTACGGGGAAATCCGTCCAGTAACACATTGCCGTCTCTGCGAACCCTAAGAAGAGAATCTTCAATCAGCTCTATCATAACCGTATCAGGAACGAGTTCTCCCTTATCAATGTACGCTCTCGCTTTGGTGCCAAGTTCGGTTCCCTTTTTGATTTCTGCACGAAGCATATCGCCCGTTGAAAAGTGGAAAAATCCCTTATCCTGAGCAAGTTTTTTGGCTTGTGTTCCTTTTCCCGAACCGGGGGCCCCTAGAAAAACGGTGATATTCACATTAGCCTCTTCGGCCGCGGAGTTTTGCGTTTTTCATAAAACCTTCGTAGTCTCTAGTGAGGAGAAATGTCTGTATCTGCGCAACCGTGTCCAGTGCGACACCAACCAAAATCAAAAGCGTAGTGCCACCGAAAAAGAAAGAAACTTTAAACTTATTAATCAAAAAATCGGGCAGCAAACAGACAATTGAAAGATAGAG
>JACQOU010000165.1 GCA_016207775.1 Deltaproteobacteria bacterium | reverse complement strand
TTTCTTCTTTTTATCCAGAAATCGACAATAATCCAGATAGCGCCCAATATCGATAAACCGGCGGCTAAACGTGAGATTGGATGTCCGGTATTATGAGTATCGAAAAAAAACTGAAAACCCAGTTTTGTGTTTTCCACAACATAATCAAGGTTAAAAAGTTTGGGTCGGCCTTCGAGTGTGATAAGCCCCGCAAAACCCACCGTAATTCTTTGCCACGCTATGGGAAGAAACAAGAATGGAATGGCAACGATTCTCCAGCGAATCGGTGTTCGTAAAACTGACTTTGAATGGTTTAGCGCAGCGAGGGCAAAAGGGATGACTAGCAGAGGAGTTTCATATCGGCAATGACAAGCAAACAATAACACATAGAACAGAAGTTCCAGTTGAAGAGCGCTTGGATTTTCAAGGAAGCGATAGAGTTGGAAGAAAAACAAACAGAAAAATAGGATATTGATCACTTCGTATCCGCCCGAAGTGCAAACAATGGCAAAGAGCGGAAACGAAACGAGCAAGGCACAGGCAAAAATGCCCGATCGCAAATCCCATATTTTACGTCCAAAAAGGATGATGGCTGCAAGCGAGAGAACTGCGCAGACAAAATTGACGGCGAAACTGTGAAATCCATTGAATCCGAACAGACAATGGAAAATATGAACTACGAAAGGAAATAAAGCAGGTCGACCTGCATCGGCATAACCAATGGGATAAAAGGTATCATAGACGTAAAGTCCTTCAGTAATTATTCTCAACGATTGGTCCAAGTACAACGATAAAGATGTACTCAAAAGGTTGGCTTCATCTGCGAGCACCCTCAAACCAATATCGGTGGTTAAAAACGACAGCGTGACCAAGGACAGGGCAATGGCAAGGGGTAGCCTAAGAGAGAGGAATTTGTTTCGTATGGAAAACTGTTTTTCTGTGGTGACGTCCCAAAGGACCCAGCAAAATCCCGCAAGACTTGCCCAAAGAAAGTAATAGACAGAGTGGACAAAGAGGCCTTTTAAACCCTGCCACCTGTACAGCCCGATCGCAAGAGCTGCCGCTAGCAATGTCGCAAAGCCAAAGGCAATTGTCTTTTGAAGATTGCCCTTAGGAAGAGGGGCGGGCTTTCGTAGTTCGATGCTCAGCGGCTGCTGAATAACCGATTTTCTTTGTACACGTATCACATAGACCTGCTACTCATTAAATCGGCAGTCTCCAATAATTTCTAAATGTTTCAGAATTTTGCGTTTTGATGGCTTCGTTCCTTGACGTTATCCACCGCGCAGAAGTACAAAGTAAAATCTTGGCAACAGTTTGCAACTGAATGAGCTCAAAAAGATTCATTGTCATTGCAGGTAATATTGGTTCTGGGAAAACTACGCTGACCCAGCTTCTTTCCGATCACTACGGATGGACGCCGTATTATGAGGTGGTGAAAGAAAATCCGTACCTCACTGATTTTTACCAGGACATGCTGCGCTGGTCGCTTCAACTGCAGGTTTACTTTTTGTCTAAGCGTTTCCAGGCGCATCAAGCGATTGCGCGGGCAAGCTGCTCAGCCATTCAGGATAGGTCGGTATACGAGGATGCCCATATCTTCGCCCGTGCTCTTTACGAGCAGGGGAAGATGGAAAAACGCGACTTTGAAAATTATTTAGAGCTTTACCACATGATGACACAGTTTTTGGCGCCTCCCGATTTGGTTGTCTACATACGGCGTTCGGTGGAATGCCTCAAGTCGCGGATTCGTGAGCGGGGATTTGCCTACGAGCAGGATATTCCTGAATCGTATTTGCTTCACCTCAATCGCTGTTACGATGAATGGATTGCTGACTACAAATTTGGGAAGGTGCTTACAGTACAAGCAGATAACTTAGATCTGAAATGGAAACCTGAAGATTTCCACTATGTGTGCAGCAAGATCGAAAGCTCGCTGGAACAGCCCGAGCTTTTCTTCACCTGCTAGGTTCTTCTTCTGCAGGAAGTTCTTTCCTTAGGATTTTGTCTGCGAGCTGAAAATGTTCGGGCAGGCCGATATAGTTCCCAATATCCGTTATATCGATTGGGCTTTTCGATTCCGCATATAATTTTTTTGCGGCGAGTATTCGCTGATTTGCCGCTTCGAGTTTTGCCAGGGGCAGTGCCCCGTCTTCGACGGCTCGAATGAGAGCTTCCATGGCCCCCATGTGAATTTTTTCGTCTCCCCGGTAAATTAAGGCGTCCACTCCTGCATTGACCGCCAAAAGGGCGGCCTGCTCGGGTGTAAAGTGATCCAGAATAGCCTTCATTTCCATATCGTCACTGAAGACAACTTTTGAAAATCGCAGCTCTGAACGCAATAGACCCGCAATCGTTTTTTCGGACAGCGTTGCAGGAAATTCTGTGTCCAGCTCAGTATTGAAAAGATGCCCCGTCATCACCCCTTCGACACGGCTGCGAATCACTCTCAAAAAAGGTACCAGCTCCACTTGTTTCAGTTCAGATAAGGGTTTGGCGTATTTTGGCAGGGAATGGTGGGAGTCTTCTTTGGTGTCCCCATGCCCTGGAAAATGTTTTGCAACAGACATTACGCCCATTTTTTGAATGCCTCGGCAAACGGTCGACCCCAATTTCGCGCAGACTTCCGGATCGGAAGAAAACGATCGGTTTCGAATGACGGGATTGTCACGATTTGTGTTTACATCCACTACCGGAGCGTAATTTACGTTGATTCCAACCGCCTTAAGCTCTTTCCCGATGATCATTCCAAATTCGAATCCCACTTTTGGAGAACCGAGTTCTCCCAGGTAATCGTTACCAGGAAATTTTGTGAATGGCTTAACCAGCCTGTTCACCTTTCCGCCCTCATGGTCAATCGAGATGAAAAGCGGTGGACAATCTTTTGGGCGGCAACTGAACTGAATATCGTTGCTCAGCTCGGCAAGCTGGGCAGGCGAGACGACGTTTCGCTTGAAGTAAATCGTTCCACCCAGGTGATATTCCTCAATGAGCTTCTTAAATTCGGCGGGCAGTGCCTCTCCGTTGAACCCAACAATGAACAACTGTCCGACAAGTTTTTTGATTTCTTCTATGTTTGCCAATCTGACCAAAAGTATATGGGTAACTCCCAATCCTGGCAAGTTGCTGCTGATTTTGCGACGTCACTTAATTCCCGAAAATTTTCTTTAAGGCATCCTGTACAGGTGCGGGTGCACCACCCGTTGCTTGCTTAATTTGTTCTTCTGCTTTTTTCCGCAGTTCTGCTTTAGCCTTACCTTCAAGAGCCTTACCAATGTTTCCTAAAGCGACTTTGCCTAAGGCTTCAGGCACGGCCACATACGAAACGGAAGGGCTAAAGAGGGTTCCACTCACCTGTACCGGGAGTTTTACTGGGTTATTATTTTCAGCAAAGATATGTTCGATACGTACTCCGCTGATTTCAGGAGAGTGATCACGCAACTTGGTTAGGTTGTAAGTATCGATTACTTCCCAATTGGCCTTCAAAGAGTAGTCAATGAGGCCGACTGTCGTGTGTCCTTTGAAATCGATTCCTTTCTGGGCCACCGCCTTAGCAAAGAAATTAGGAGCGGTAAAAACTCCATTAGCAATCGAGTAATCAGATGAAACAGAGTCATATTTCGATTCGATGGATTTGGGCGTTGGAAGACCTGATCCAACTTGTGGGTATTTGCTTTGCAGTGACCGGACCGTCTGATTGATGGCATCGACGGCTACTCGGCCAATATCCAGAGTGGCAAAAGTAACATTAGAAATCGTCATGTTACCTTTGGCATGCAAATTTCGTGTTGCTGGCTCCGGGTTGAAGCTTGAGCCCGTAGCATCCATTGTGAATGAGGCCTTGCCCAACAAAGTGTTCTTAAATTTTTCAAACTGAGAGGCAACAGCCTGCTGCAGATCCAGTCCAGCCACCTCTGCTTTTAGCTTGTAGGAGGGTGCTTTCGGTTTTAAATCTACGAAGCTGCTGCATTTCAAAGTCCCGTCCCAAAGCCCCATTCGAAAGGCTTCGAGACTTGCCGTGAGATTACGAAGCACCAATCGACCAGCAATGGGCGCCATCTTTACGCCATACGCCTTTATAAACGCGATATCCACGTGAGCAGTGGCAGAAGCCGAAGCGGCCATCTTGTTTTCCTTAAGGGGAGCCAATAAGGCATCGTAATCTGAACTGGGCGCTTTCGCCGACGGGCCGCCGCCTTTAGCGTCAGTCTTGCTGGGGGCTGTCTTGGCAGGAGCTTTGGGAAAATCGATGAGCTGATCCAGATCCAGGCCAGATGATTGGGCGGTTAAAGTCACCGTGGGTTTTGTAAAGGAAACGAGCTGCCCCTTAACGCGCAAGTCATTGCCGGGCGCTTTGAAGGTGACCGTCAGTTCGTCCACCCGATCGGTTGAAACTTTCACTAAAGCATCGAGTTGGGGCTGTGCTTTCAAATGAGGGGCCTTTGCAGTGATTGAGCGGCCATTCAAAGTCGCCTGGTACGATGGATTGCTTGGCGTTCCATTGATTTGGGCCGATAGCGTTGCATTTCCACCCAGCTCATAGTCTTTGAGCATCGGGACAAGTTCCGACCATGGCCTTAATGCAATTTCATTGGATTTTATCTGCAGCTCCATGCGAGGTTCGCTATCGGGACTTGATGAGCCTAAGTTTGAAACCCTGCCCTGAGCATTTATTTCGGCATTGTGAAATTTCACAAAAAGTTTTTCAATCGTTGCAGAAGTTGTCGTAACGATAAAACTTCCGTCCAGGATTGCAGGAACCCCCTTTTTTTTCTCAAATGTCCCAGGCATTGAGATTTCCAGATCGCTGAAATCCCCCTTCACGGTAAAAGAAGACTGCTTAAACTCTCGGCCTTCAAATTTAGGCTCACCCTTTCCATCAATACGCATCATGCCCCGGATGCCCAGCGTTTTTCCCACTTTGGTATCCAGATTAGCCCACATTTCAAAGGACATTGGTCGGCTTAGAGAGAGATCTTTGATAACGAGGTTCAGATCTTTTACCTGGCTGACAACCCCCGTGCCTTGATCACGGTAGCTCAGTTGGGCTTCTCTCATTTCGATTCCGAGTCGAGCTTTTGTCACCATACCGGGTAAAGACTGTGATTTCTTGGGTGCTTCAGCCTTTGGCACATCCGTGGGTTGCTTGGTTTCTTTTGGCAATTCCTTAACCAGCGATGCAACATTCATTTTGCCAGATGCATCCTTTACGATAACCAGCTCAGGCCGCTGCAGACGGAAGGTCACCATAGGAGCTCCGCTCAATATGGAGAGGAAAGGAATATGGAAGTAGACGTCCTTGGCGGCGACTACTTTATGACCCTTTTTATCAGATAAGGCGAAACCATCCACCTGCACTTTTACCTGACCCCATAACGACAGCGAAAGTTTCCCCAGCTCAAGTTTGCCGTTCAAATGTTCCTGTCCCACCTCAACCAATTTCTGGCGATACTTATCGACATCGATTACAAAAGGTAAGATGGCTGCCGTTAATACCAGTAATCCAAACACAGCCACAATCGATATCACCACCCATCGGATTGTCTTGCGAACTGCCATCGTAAACGCTCCTTCTTTAGAGTGCTAACATAGCATACTAGTACCTTGTCAGGATTGAAATTACATGTTGGACGGGTGCCTTTTCTCGGCTAGCTTCGTTGCGCTCAAAAAACGTTCTCAGCGGTGCTTATCTCAACGGTCATCATTGCTCCGATGACGACAAAGGGAAGAGATTATCCGACCCGCATTGCCTGTGAGTTTCGAGTGATGTACTAGCCACACTTATTTGGAAAAATATCTTTCCGCCATCAGCTGATTATGCCGAAAGCATAGAAGACGAAGATTATCCAGCGTCGAGCTCCCGCCAAACGCCCAAGGTTCGATGTGATCTATCTGCAAAAATCCCCGTTCTTCACACCGATGACCTGCAGTACTCACATATGAGCACCTTCCCTGGTCTTTTTTCCATACTTCGTTCTTAAGCCGCTGGGGGATGTACCTGCTGCGATTACTCACACCGGAGCTATTGTTCGATTGGTTTTGCTTTCCAGGTTCGGTCTCGTGACTTTTCGGCATCTCAACACGGGCCTTGCTATGCTCCATCGTCTCATGGTTTTGCGCTTGTTGTTTGCCTGCAGCACTTTCATATGGGTCGCATTGCTTGGGGACTGTACACTTCTTGGGCTCTATACACTTTTTCTGCTCATTAAAAAGCGGGTCGTGTTTGCTTAAGAAAAACTCCATGGCCTTGGTGAAAATATCTTCGAAATTGGCATGGGGATACTGATGCCCCAAAAGCTCCCTTGCACGCTGGACCATCTCTAAAAGTTTGGCATCTGCCGTAAACTTAAAGCGCACACGATCTTCTTTCACATAGTGACACGAAGCGACTTCTCCGGAGAAGTTGTTCTGCGTTAGATTCAAAGATGCCATGAGCTTTTCAACAGCAAGACGGCTTTTTCCCTCAACTTGGGACAGAACTTGGTGCTGATTTTCTTCCGTCAGATGACAGTGGATCATGCTGACGGTAGTGAGCGTAACCTTCCCATCCCACAAAAGAGTATAAAGTTTCGGAAATCTTCGTATGGCTCTTGCCGCAACAATGCGCTTGTAGGCCGAGCCTTCTGAGTAGCCAAGCTTTCGGGTGAGATAAGTAAAAGCAGAATAGCCTTCGATGGCAAAGAGCTTTCTTTCTTCCATCTCGCTCAAGTGCACCAGAAAACGGGCTTGAGTGTGCCTTTCGTCTTGGCGAAGCAATGCAAGCTCGACAGTCAATTGTTCATTGGTTAACTGACTCACCTTTTTCATTTCAAATTCCATGAAACCACCTTTCTTGAAAAAGACCATATCATGCACTTTTTTTGCGTTTTTATCGGGGCGACAACAAGTGCGCTTAAGACAAAACAACAAAAACCATACCTTTGAGATTTAGTGACTAGCCAAAACCAAACAGACGCCACGGCAAGGCCTTTTCTGCAATTAACATTCTTGGCAGGCAATTAGCCTCTCAAAAACTGTCAAGGGGTAGTAAGTAGCGTGAGTGTTTTTTTCTCTAGTAACGCTTGATCTGAGGGTCGTCGTGGAAGTGGTTCCTTGCCTTAACAGAACCACAAAATCCTGTTATAGCGCAATCGATGGAAAAAGAAGAGTCCACCGACCGACCTCATGTGCCCCAATATGCTGTACTCGTTCTGCAGCATCCCCAGGAGGCAAAAAAGAACCTAGGCACCGCCCGCATATTGTCGCAGAGTCTTGTGAACTGCAGGCTTCGTACTGGGCTTTCGTGGCCGAATTTGCAGCGTGCATGGGGCTCCCCAACTCATTCACGAGACTGGGTTGTGCTTTATGTGGGAGGCCGTCGTGAGGGTGGGGAGCTTGGCAGCGAGGAGCCAAGCTTTAAAGAGGTTAAAGGAATGGTCCTGTTAGATGGGAACTGGAAGCAGTCCAAAACGTTATGGTGGCGAAATCCTTGGCTTCTGAAACTAAGAAGGTTGGTGATGAATCCCTCGGCACCGTCTCAATATACTCGCCGACAACCTCGAAAGAATTGCTTCTCAACCATGGAGGCGGCTGTTTGTGCTTTTGAACGCCTCGGAGACGATGAAACAGCCCGATTTCTGCATACGAAATTTCAAAACTTTATGACGTCTGTTGGGGATAACCTTTTAGAACCTCATTAGCTTCTCGGCAGACTTGTGTGATGGCTTGCTGAAGAGTGCCGTTGATCTTCATGCCAGCTGCATGGCGATGGCCCCCCCCGCCAAATTTTTTGGCTATTCCGAAAACTGGGATTTCCCCGTTACCACGGAGGCTCACTTTAATTTGGCTCTCGCTATCTTCCCTAAAGACAATACCGATATCCACTCCCGCGATGAGGGTCAGTTGATTGCTAAAGGCTTCAGTGTCTTCAATCGTTGCTTGGTACTTTTCCCTCGTATCACGGCTAACTGATAGCCAAGCGACACGACCGTGATTGGATGTCTGGATATTTTCAAGCACATTTCCGAACAACCGAACTTTCGAAATAGAATCTCTGGCGTAAATGGACTGGTAAACCTGTTCGGGAAGAACCCCTTTTTGCAGCAGTTCAGAGGCGATCAGGTGCGAGTGTGCTGTTGTTCGTTTGAATCGGAAGCTGCTTGTATCCGTCATTATGGCTACGTAAAGGGCGAGAGCCATTTCGGTGTCGATGTCTGCTTTTATCCAACGAAGCAAGGTGTAGACCAATTCGCCAGTCGAACCAAAGGCCTCATCGATAAGATGTTCATTCGGCTCATCCAGTTCGGTCACATGATGATCAATAAAGATGACGGGCACCTTCATGGATTGGATGAGCGGCTGCATTGGGCCCAGCATTTGCCAATCGTGGGTATCCATGACCACAACAACATCCACAGGAGTCAGTTTCATGTTTGGCGTATAAGCTTGGATCTCGTGACGAGGGTCGACGAGCTGAAACTTCGGCGGTGTCGGATCTGAATTAATCACCAAGGATTGCTTTCCGATCTTCTTAAGATAAAAGTGCAAAGCCATCTGTGCACCCAATCCGTCTCCGTCAGGCTGGGCGTGGGTAGTGATAAGAAAGCTTGAGTTCTTGCGGATAATTTTGGCTATTTTTTTCAAGGGTGGAATCATTATAACTTAATACGACGCTAATGGTATAAGGGTTAGTCTTGGCGGAATGACCGGCGTGCGGATCAGAAAGTGTTGCGGTACCGGTTTCTGAGTAGCGTAAGAAACACGCTCTCGGTTTGCTATAATGAGTTGTCATGGTGCCCTATCGAACAGTTTTCGAAGAGTTGGATAAGCGCCAAATCCGGTATTTGGTTGCAGGCGGCTTTGCGGTTAATTTTCACCAGGTACAGAGAGCCACCGTTGATCTTGATCTCATTATCGAAATTGAGAAAGATAATATTTTGAAGTTTGTAGCTTTGATGAAGGAGCTTGGTTTTGTGCCACGTCTGCCGGTTGAAGCGGCAGATTTCGCAGATGATACCATCAGGAGGCGATGGATTTCAGAAAAAGGCATGATGGTTTTTACATTCATTCACCAAAAAAATCCGTTTGAAGTTATTGACGTGTTCAGTGAAGAGCCGTTCCCGTTCGATAAGCTTTGGGAGCGGCGTTTGAGAGTCTCGGCATTTGGATTGGAACTTCCTGTGGTCGGTAAGGCTGATCTCATTGCAATGAAGAAAAAGGCGAACAGGGAAAAGGACAGGTTTGACATTGAGCAACTCAAAAAAAACACAGACTGATTGGGGGCATTCGGTGCGCTTAACTCCAGAGCAGATAATTCTTTGGCTTGAGGGACACCGTCAGTTAATGCAGGAAGTCTGGGCAGCCAATCCGGAACTGCGGAAAAAGTGGGAAAAGTTAAATGGGGCTCACCGTTCGAAAGGCTAGATGGTGTGCGGATAAGGTTAAGGTCGGTTTCCTTCTCTCCGTTCAATTCGAAGTCGCAGAGATATATTGTCGCTTTTAGGCTAGGGACACTTGACCGCCTTCTTTTTACCGATCATCTTTTCTGCTTGGACCACTTTGCTATTGTCCGGAAGGATGACCTCATCTCTCAATATTGCTAAGTAATACTGTATCGAACACACTCCTTTTTCTACGCTGATATTGCCTTGACGTATATCGTTTAGATGGGTCTCCATATTTATTAGTTCGTCCATTTCCATCCTTTGGCACTTGTCACATAATTCTTCTTTGAGCGAGTCTATGTCCAAATACTCCCCCCTAGCCCTAGGAAGGGATTCGCGCCGATCTGCTTTCTTAATGAATGGAAGTGCCAGATGTTTGGTCATGGCACCATCCTTGTACTCCACCGCAAGCCAAGCGGTGTACCATACGCTATATACCTTATAGCTTACCGGGTAACCGTATGCGTACGTCTCAATAGTCCGACTGTCGTAACTGCACTCGCTATCGTAGACTCTTTTGAAGCTGACCAAGTTATCGTGATTAATTTCAACTGGACTCAGTGCTTTGATTCCTGCCCGCCTAACGCTCATTGAGGCTACGTGATCTTCCGTCTTGTCTTTGACCAAAATACGGTGCCGCTTGCCTGCATGGTGATAGCCCGGAGGTGCCTTTTCGTCTCCGTTTAGATCTCCATACAGAAACCTAGAATCTCGCTTATTTAGATCGAAGGTGCGTCTCGGAAGCTTGCTCTCATCCGGAACTAACACACCATCTCCACGATCATGATAATAATCAGGCAGCCAGTCTTCGGGTCTCTCGGCTACAGCTACGGTGGATGCCCAGAGAATGGCTATCATCAGGCAACTGAAAGGAAAGGACCGCATAAATAATCTCCTGTAAAACCGTTACATACGTCAGATTGGCACATGGTGTCAATGTCACAGTATACTCAACGCGGTCATTCGGTTCGTATTGATTCATAAGTAGACCGCACCAAGCTGCGTAGTGTTGTAATCATGCGGCAATGGCCTCTATTTTGGATTGTTTAAGAAGGGTGAAAAAGATTTTGAGATTTGATTCCAATGC
>JACQOU010000154.1 GCA_016207775.1 Deltaproteobacteria bacterium | reverse complement strand
GACAATATTCACATCTTTGGTCGTGAAGTAGTGCTTTCGCTCGGTACTGGTCAGAGCCACTGTGTAGCTGATTTGACCAAGGATTTGGTACCCTGGCGTAAACGGTACTCCCGGCACCATTTTTCTGCTCAAGCCGATATCCACGCCGAGAAGGACAGCAAGACTTTTGTTAGCGATTGGGGTGATCCGGCTTCCCACGCTCAGTGTGGCGGGCGAGCGCCCAAGATTAAGCGCGCTGTTTGTGTGAACGGTGCTTGATAATTCCATGAATGGAATAAAATCACCCAGCTTATATTCAGCGCCCAGCCCCAAAGTGACGGTGTGGTATCGACTGAAACTGAAAAACGTTTCCGGCTCAACAACAGGGGAGATTTCAGTTCGTATCTGCGGAATATGATAAATGAGATTGGCGTGTAAAAACAACGGGACGTTGAGCGAATGGTAAAGGCTGTGTGACAGGGCGATTCCTGTGCCGATACTGACGGTGTTTCCACCCGGGGCAAGATTGTTAAAGTTGGAAGCGACAAGCACATTGATAATAGGAGCGATGGCGGTGGAAGGAGTTAACGGAAAAGAATACATACCCGAAAAATTCATATCTCCCAACGAGGAGATAAGCTGCTGGGGATTTCCGAATGTAGTGGAAGAATTCCGCCGCATGATTGCAAGAGTAAGGCGTTCCAATGGGCTGTAACCCACAAAAAGACTTTCAGCTATTGTGCGGGCCCTGGTGTTTCCATAGCCCAGGTCAGGTGCGTCCGATATAGCGTAGAATTCTCCACCGATTCCAAAGGTCAGAGCTCCGGGAGGCAAAGATTCTGCGGATCGGATTCGGAAAATGCCAGCCTGTCCCCAGTTGGATGGATAGAGATGTTCTGTGCGATAGCTTGTCTCTACTCCCCAAACCAAATCGTTTTCCACTTCTTTAGCTTCGGGAAGATCACTGTCGATATCGGGAAGCGGCTCATCAGCGCGGCAATAGCTTGTGAAGAAAAAAAGTGTGATAAGAACGGCACAATGTTTAAAGGGGTATCGCTTAACGTAGCTCATTGTTTTGCTTTAATTTTACCATGGGACTTGATTGCGAAGCGTTTAAAACATTCTGTTTTTTTCTAAATTGATTCTGCGCATTATTTTTGGGGTATAATTTTAACCATCGGGTAACCTATGAAACTTTCGGTTGCAGAACAATTTAGTTGGGGGGCTGTCCCTCGGCTGCTGGCTGCGATAGCGTCAATAGCCGGGTTGTTGGTCATCGGATTTCTTGTTTGGCGGTTATGGAGCGAAGTGGAGGTTGAGCCACCTGTGATTAACCCCAAACACGCCCCCGCACATTCCGGACAGAATGGTGGGCGGGGTCTATCCTCCGAAACCAGTGTAATCGGTGTGGATGAAGTGTTGGTAAACTTGCGCAATAGCGACGGTTCGGACACTCACTACCTGGGCTTGAAGGTCGAACTTGAGCTTTTTGATGAAGCCTCCCGCAGCTTAATCGAGCAAAGGCAATCGGGCATCAAGCACACCCTTATTGAAGTGGCGCGAGATCAAGAGTTCGGGCGCCTTTCCACCATTTCGGGTAAATTATATTTTAAAGAAATTTTGGTATCCCGACTGAACGATTTCTTCCGTCAGCCAGTGGTCAAGGATATCCACTTTTCGTCCTTTACACTTCAGTAAGCGATACTATTTTTGTTCACTGTGCCCAGCTCCCAACGAGGTTCACCTCAGGGAGACCAACTTTTTCAATTTACGGGAGCTACCACGGGTACTTTCCCAAACTCCGTCCTAGTTCCCACCCAGTGGTTATCAAACCTCATGTGGGGCGCCAAGCTAAGGGCACAAAAGGACTTGCCGTCAGACGAAAGGGCAAAGAAACGGAGTTGCGATGGGGTCTCAACTCTGACAAACCCGAACCAGCCCAGGTTAACATCAAATTTTTGACCGAACGACTCCTCCGCGCTGGCACTTGTTCTCGTTGAATGAGCCAAACCAACTATATGGTTATCAGAGTCAACCACCACAATGTCTTTTGCTGGACCGCGATCATTCTCCATCCAGGTAAAGCCCGATACCGAAAATACCGATCCGGGAACGTGAAAAACATTGGTCAGTTCATCGGGAGGTAACCGTCTAATCGTCTCAACCATGCCACGGCAGGGTGTCTCGTGCCGACCCGCAGCAACAGCATTTGCATCATCTCCCCAACGAAAAGGGTAGTAAGAAAATATCCCTCTGCCGTGTGGCTTCACGTATTTCTCCACGTAGATGGCTAAGGCAGGTCCAAATTGAGGGTCAAAC
This sequence comes from Deltaproteobacteria bacterium, assembly GCA_016207775.1. GTDB lineage: Bacteria > Bdellovibrionota > FAC87 > UBA2466 > UBA2466 > JACQOU01. Next base: position 19,231 of record JACQOU010000154.1, on the reverse strand, counting down.
CACACAAGGTGCGACTTTACGTTGATCTGCAAGAAAACAGCCATACTAGCTTCCCAATTTACATCAAGAGCCTTTTTCCAAATGCGCGTTTCGCGCGCATACCCCAAATAGGAGAGGGGAAGCAGAACGAATAACGCGCAGACAATCACGGCGTCACTCATTTTATGGCGTATACCAAAAACATGACGGGCCCAACCCACGAAAATCATCATCACTCCAAGCCAACCCAGTACTGAGAATGTCGAATACTTCGGACTGGCCCCTTCTGCTACACCAAATGGCAACCGTTGATAGCCGGCAGCCACCGCCGTGATGCCTACCATGGTAAGCAGAACAAAACCGAACGCAAATGGTGTACCACCAAATCCAGGGCGCACAAAACGTACGCAGGTAGAAACGATACCAATAGCAATAATGATGAAGCCAGTAATGGCAGAAACTGCCATCGTGCCAGACCAAGTAACGTAAGAGGCCGGCCAAGGATCAAGGCGAACAAGAGGCCCACCAAGATAAACGCAGGCGAACTGGATAATACCCATTAGGTTTCGCGGGCCGACGATCGTGCTCTTCGCAAGCAAAATCCCAACAGCTATGTGAACGCCAGCCAGGACGGCCAAGGTGGCAATCTTTCTCCACGACCAACGGAAGACAAACGCCGCAATGGTTGCCGCGATCAGAATAGCCGGTGCATTTCCCAGGGTGACAGTGGCAATGGCAGCTAACAACACAATCTTTACCAAGAACGAGGTAAACAGCTCTCCTTCATTGGCTGAAGCCTTAGCGATGAAAAATGCTGCCCAGAGACAGAGAAAGTTCATGATGAAATGCTGCACTTGGAAGGGAAAGATCAGATTAGACAAGAAACTCCCATTTAGAAAAAAAAGTACAATTGTCAAAAATATCCACACCGCATCTTGAGCATTGAGCCGGTGCATCGGATAAATATAGGCACGCCAAACAATAAATGCTGAAAGGATCTGAAGAAGATTGGATGTGATGATCTGCAGATGCTCTCGCCCGCCCAGGTAGAATTCATCCAATACTGCCAGGATGCGCGTAGTCAGAATGTGATGTTCATTATGGTTAGAAAATAAATATTTTATGAATGCACTGAGTGACCCAGATGCCTTGTACATTTTCATGTGGTCGTAAAAATCATCAAATATCGGCATCGCGAAGAAATGTTGCGTTTCCCAGAACACGAGCCGGACCACTGCAATGGCTACCAGTAACGTTGTCATAGACTTAAATATTGAAAAAAAGTCCGGCAATAGAATTTCTTTATTGCAGTTCAGTGGAGATTGTTCCATTAGGTGATTGTACTGAATTCTGCAAATTTGGGAAATGACATAGAAACATTTGGATAGGCTAGGTTTGTGTTTAACGTAGACAGTGGGCGTGTCTTCACGCTATCTTTTGTGTATATGAGTTTGCGTAGAACGAAGATCATTTGCACTATCGGCCCAGCAGTACAAAGTACGGAGATGTTAAGAGCGCTGGTGGAGCATGGGATGAATGTGGCTCGACTCAACTTTTCTCATGGCGATCACGCTGTGTTTGAGCGAGTGATCCGTGACCTGCGATCATGCGAGAAGGAATTTGCTAGGCCCATTGGTATTATGGCCGATATCCAGGGTCCCAAGCTTCGGGTGGGTAAACTGGAAAAAGGTGAGCTCGTCTTAAAAAACGGCGATACTGCGTGGATTACAACAGAAGCTACCGTCGGTGGTGTGAAGGATGGGCGCAATCTCATTCCCGTCAGCTATAAGGAATTTGTTAAAGATGTCGGCATCGAGCATACCGTATTGTTGGATGACGGGCTTATCGGTTTACAAGTGGCTGAGAAGGTCCCACCCAATTTGATTCGGTGTGTAGTGATCAATGGTGGCACGCTTAAGGAAAATAAGGGAATCAATGTACCGGAAGCATCCTTTTCTGCTCGAACAATTACCGAAAAGGATTATGAAGATATTCTTTTCTGTCTGCAAAATGACGTCGACTTTATTGCGCTTTCATTTGTCCGTTCCGCTCAAGAAGTCAGACACTTGAAAGGTTTTGTTGAATCGCGTGGAAAAAGATGCCAGGTACTCGCAAAAATAGAAAAAAGAGATGCCCTCGTGCATCTGGATGAGATTATCGATACAGCGGACGGCATACTGGTTGCGCGTGGTGATCTTGCAGTGGAAGTCGGTAATGAAATGGTTCCCGTACTGCAGAAAAAAATTATTCGTAAATGCAATCTCAAAGCAAAGACAGTGATTATTGCAACACAGATGCTCATGTCGATGGTTGATAACCCTAGGCCAACGCGAGCTGAAGCCTCCGATGTTGCCAATGCGATCGTCGATGGAACAGATGCGTTAATGCTTTCGAATGAAACGGCAGTGGGTAAATATCCTGTGGAGTCGCTTCAAATGATGGAAAGGATTGTTCGGGAGATGGAGCATGAAGCGACCTATCAGCCCATCTTGTACAATGAATGGCAATTGCCCGCTAACGGCCAGGTAGCCATTGCTCTTTTGCAAAGTGCCGTGCGTTTGGCTTCTATCGTTAAGGCTCGACTGATTGTGGTGATGACGCAATCCGGCCAATCGGCCCTGCTGGTTTCAAAGTGTCGGCCCCGGAATCGTCTATTTGCGATCACTGGCAGCCTTGAAACATACCGTCATCTTTCCATCAAGTGGGGGGTTGAGGGGTTAATGATGGCGGACATGGAAGAACTGATTTCGCAGACCGCCGTATTTGAGGCGATTGGTCACCGTTTGTTAGCTTTGAATCTTTGTGGCAGCGGCGATAAAATAGTAATTACGGCGGGGCTTCCGCGGTTAGCCCACGGTTCCACTAACACCATCAAAGTTCATCAAATCTAATTCGAAATAATGAAAGGCATGGTCGTGCATCCATACCACCCTCTCTTGCGGTTGCCCATTTTGGCGTGTCTATTCTTACTTCTTTATGTTGGGATATTTACTAAGCGCGGGTTACTGGATTGGCGCAGGATGGTTCAACAAGATGAATCCCTCACTGTCCGCATCCGCCAACTAAAGCTTGAGAAAGAGAAGCTTACTCGCCGAATTGAGGCGCTTCAGTCGGATCCCATTGAACAGCAGTACCTGATCCGGCAAACGCTGGGTTATGTTCGTGGCGATGAAATTGTCATAGAGTTCGACTGAGTTTGCGACAGGTTGTACGATTGGATCCAATATGCAAACGAAAGTTTTGAAAGTTGTAGCTCCCGTTCGTGCGGATCTGGCGGGGGGCACAGCGGATATGTGGCCGCTGTATTGCATGATCGGCGGAGCGAAGACCATTAATGTTGCACTAGACCTCTGGGTTTGCGTGGAGTGCACCCGTGAAGTTTCACCTGTGGCTTCGGTTGAAATTTCGGTTGCTGGCTCAAAGCCCGTGTTATTAACCACGCCAAATAGCTCAAAAGCAATTGGACAGCTCGATCCCTTGGCCCGATTTCCCGCCACGATTTTAAGTGAATTGTGGGAACAGCAGGGCCTTCAGGGGAAAATGAAATTTAAAATATCTGCACAGGCACCGGTAGGTAGCAGCCTGGGTGGTTCTTCCTCTTTATGTGTTGCACTCGTCTATGCTTTTTTGCAATCGACTTCTCAACTCGAAGAGCCGGGCTGGCAATGGAAGGTGATGGCTTGGTGCCGCGATGTGGAAGCGAAATATATGCAAAAGCCGACGGGCACCCAAGACTATCTTGCGGCCTTGTTTGGGGGCCTTCGTTGTTATCATTCAACACTTGGACAAACGACTGAACACAGTTATTCCAATTCCGTATTTGATGAACTTTCCAAACGTGCGATCATTCTTTTTTCCGGAGAAATGCACCATAGTGGGCGAACCAATTGGGAAGTTTTTAAAGCCGTTATGGATGACCGTTCAGATGTACAGCAGGGAATGAAGGACGTTTGCCAGATTGCAGATGAAATGGACAAAGAACTCAAAGGACATTGTCGGTGGAAAGAAATAGGACGATTGATGTCTGACGATTGGCACACTCGCAAGAAGCTTTTCGGCGTGGACACTCCTCGGTTGGACGAAGTGATGCGTGCATTATCGACGCAGAATATTCTTGGGGCAAAAGTTTGCGGAGCTGCTGCGGGAGGAAGCATTCTCGTGTTGTGTGAGCCCGATCGGAAAACGAACTTTACCCGTTTTTGTTCTGACAACCGAATTGAAATTTTGCCAGCCTCTTGCACCCTGCAGGGAGTTTCCAACATAAAAGCATGAAATGTTGAACGTTTCTTTTTCCAATTGTCCGGCCCAACTCCGCAAACTAACGCCCAGCACAAAGAAAACAATTGACGCAACGTAATACTAAGGCATACAAAAAATTATAACGTTGAGCTAGTAACCACGTGCCGGTTTTCTCGAACTTTGGGGGGGCAACGGGCATGGCCAGAAAACTATTCCGATCAATGGATCCGCCTTCTTGGCGGTTGCTTACAATGCCTAGGTTGAAACCAATACTGAAGGTGTTGTCACGCTATGGCTCATGCCCGTTGCATCAAAATCAGTTTACTTTGCTCTTACAAAAGGCTCCATGCTTGCTTCCACGAATAGCGGCTGGGAGTGATCGCGCGGACTGAGTCGGATACCGACATGCGAGCTAGCATCCAGGAAGTATTTTGCCTGGATGGGAAACATGCGTTTTTGTTGGTAGACAATCGGCGCTCGATAACGGACTTCTCCGGCTGGATTAGAAAGCAGAAGCCGTCCCTCAGGATCCAAGCGAATGCTTTTTGCCCCTTCGAATGAAATACGAATCAGATTAGGATCCACACCGGAGAGAATCTGAAAGCCAAACCGGTATTCCTGATTGGTACCGAAATAAACAAGATGAACGCCAGGGTAAATATGGCGATAGGTTACTTGCGTTGGGTTGCCAAGATCTGAAGCCCAAGAGCTGGGCGAAACGGTTTCCATACCGGGTGCAGAGGTTACGTGCATTTCGGAGTTGGGATTGGAACCAATGAAACGCGCCCGTATCTTAAAATCAGGAAAGCTGGTGGGATAAAAATGCGCTTCGGTTGGTCCAGCCGTTAATCGATACTTCGACCGCATAGGTTGTGCAGGTTGAACGTTATAACCACGGGAAAATTCCGGAAAGTGGACCGAGGTGGGCAAGGTTGTCTGGGCGAATGTCGGCGTATTAATGTTAGACAATTCCTCTGGCATGCCAAGCCACAACGAGGGAGCCACCAGAAGAACCAAAGCAGCAAAGGCTCGCAATTCATGGAAATCGAGACGGTAGCGACGCATAGTCCTTACTGAGACTGCAGCTTCCATGCCGCTTACGACGGTGAGAGCGATTGCCAGCAGAAATCCAGCCGCTTACCCTAGGACCGCCAAGAACGTTAACACCCGCAAAAAACGCATAAACTGCGTCGAACAACTCGACAATGTCAAAAAGATAAGCACATTGTCTCGGCATTGGCAGAGCTCTAGCGAGTTGGAGGCTGATTAGCGCCTAATCCTGAAGAAGATTGTTTTCCATAGGCATCCAGGATTGATTTTCTCACTTCATGCCGTTGATATTCTGGCTGCTGAACTTTAAGCGTAGTTTTATCCGATGCTACCTTAATTTCCCATTTATCCTTTGGTAAATAGACAGAGCCAGTCCAGACTTCAAAAACAAACCCGTCGGAATACCGAACGGGATTTATCCACAGTTCTTCTTTGGGAGGAAGATTGAGAAGTCTTCTCAGCTTAGCTCCCATCGACACAAGAACGCGCTCACCGGGCTTATTGAAAGCCCAATCTTGCAGAAAGGAAGTCTGTCTGAAATGGCGATTCACCTCGTCAGTTAATGCAGCATTCATCTGATCCATTGTGTTATCCCGGCACTGGAGCTCATCCAACTTGCTCATTAACCAAGGACGCGCTTGCGGATCACCTAGGAAAAGGTGGCGCCCTTCCGTGATATTTTCCACTAACAGTTCGCGACCCGCGACAGGGGTAGCCTCATTCGGTTTTAGAGCGTATTCCGCGAGCGCCGAAATATTCACACCATAAATGGTTCCATCCGGCATGACCAAAGGTCCGCCACTATCTCCTTGCGCGATCACGTTTGGACTGCGTTCCGTAAGAATTAATCTCCCTTTACGTCCTTTGACTAATGACTGTCCCCACCTCTTGACGCCCGTTCCCTCGTTATGCTTTTTTCCGTTTTCAGATTCCACGGTATTGTACAATCCATAGCCAGCGATATAGGGACGATCGATATCACTCAAGAGTGGACCCGTCGCAATGTCCCTACGATGAGAACAAAAATCGTTAGGAGGGGGCAGATTGGGTTTTAGTACTGCAAGATCAAATTGAAGATTGCCCGGTGCTTTCATCTCCTGATCCCATTTCCGGTACTCAAGGATGTCCGTTGTGGACGTTGTCGGTATTGTTCCTGTCCAAACACGTACCGTCGAGTTTGGCGGAATGCAATGTGACGCCGAGACGATGCACCCTTCGACCAAGAAGCCAGAACAAAGTTTTTCTTTTCCGTTTGGCAAACGGGCTGTGAGCATTACAGTGCCGCGAAAATCATCGCCTTCAGCCCTTGTTCCGCCGACTACACCCATTGCTTGCGCCGAAAGCTGGCCGGCAATAGTGAGGGCGTGATGTTCCGCCTGAACTCTAAAGGCAACAATGACTGACATGATAAGAAGTAACAACATTGTGGGTTTGTACATATGCGATCCCCCTACCTGACAAAGTACTAGGGTTGCAAGTTACATGCCTTCGAAAGGAAAGTCCGCCACTGTTAAGCTTGTGATCCCCGCTGGTTAAAGGCATCAAAACTACAGAGTACCGTATACGGATAGAGTACATCGCCTAAATTTGGACACTTGAGAACTGGGTAAACATTCGCGAAATAAAAAGCCTGATAGAACCTAATCTGCTATTTTCTTGTCGTGGACAATCTCACACATTCTTTGGTTGGCCTTGCGATCGGAGAGGCGAGCTATCAATTACAAATATCTCGGAGGGAGGCGGATTCTTTCCGTCGGCGCTTGCTGTGGGTAAGTTCTCTGATTGCAAGCAACTTGCCGGATGCCGATTCCCTGTGGGTTCCACTGCTCGGTGGCGGGAAACTCAGGTACCTGCTTCAGCATCGAGGATACAGCCACACTTTAATCGGCGTGGTTCCTCAGCTGCTCGTGGTGATGTTCTTAATATGGCTTTTCCTCAAGCTGACAAAAAGAAAACTTTTGCTCGGTGATTGGTACATCGTGGGTTTGACGGGTGTAATTGGATTGGTTGTCCATATTTTTTTGGATTTTGTCGGAAGCTATGGTGTGCACCCATTTTGGCCGTGGTCCGGACGCTGGGTGTATGGTGATGCCATTTTTATTGTGGAGCCATTCGTCTGGTGTTCTTTGTTGCCATGGCTGTTTTTTTCAACAAGAAAAATTGGAAAATGGCTGATAGGTGCGCTCCAGCTTGCGGCCATCGGCCTTTGCGTTTACAGCGGCATCGTCCCAGGTTTGATGGTGGGTGTACTGATCGTTTGGGCTTCAGGTCTGTGGCTCACTTCTGTTTTCTTGATGGATAAACAACGAATCATGCTTGCCCTGGGTGTGTGTGTAAGTGTGTTTGTAGTCTTCTTTTATATCCATCAAGTGGTTTATCGGTACACAACAGCGAAAGCATATTCCCTATTTCCCAAAGCGGAACTCCATGACGTTATTCTTTCTCCTCTGCCCGCCAATCCGCTTTGTTGGCAGCTTATTTTGGTGCAAACAGAAGGATCTGCCTACTTAATGCGTAAGGGCTTTGTTGCGCCGATGCCTGCGGTGTTGGAGGCAAGCTCCTGTGTTGCTTTGTGGAGCACTCAAGCAAGTTCGATCCTTCGGCCAATGGATCAAATGGAAAACCCTCATATGAAGTGGGTAGGCGAATTTCGAGGTTCAGTAATGGACTTTAGAAGAATAGCAAAACTGCGAGAGCCCTCTCTATTCCTGCGTTTTTCCCGCGCACCCTTCTGGATAAGTCTGGGCAACAACGTTGTCCTGGGCGACCTTCGCTTCCATCGCGGAAGCACTCAAGGTTTTTCGGTAGTGGAAGTGGAAACAGAGCCGGCTTCTTTCCCAGCGGAGGGGCCAAATTGGATTCCTCCGCGTTCAGACATTCTAAAAGAATAGGAGCACAACAAGTCCATGACCACCTGCGACCAATGAAATCTTTGGATAAGTTGAGTTCTCGTCGTACAATTACCGGAAAAGTGGGAAGGGGAGCACATGAAAATAAGTCGCTTTCTGGTCGGCTTGTTTATAGCGAGCATATTGGGTGTATCGGCGAACGGCGGGGAGCCGAAGGTCAGAATTATCTCTGAGCTCGATGGCTTTGAGCCTTTCGAGGCACATCTTTTTCACGCAAGTCATTTGTGGGTAGGTCGATCCAGAAAAGATCTGGCTGCCTTTTATCGGCTGGAAATCTTTGACCGTCACGGGAAAATGGTGGTGTCAAAGGAGCTGCAACATTCTTTGCGGTACATTCATCCCTATGAATCCAACAGTGTCATTATCGTCGGAATTGGTTTGGATCAACTGAGTCACTACACCATTGCAACACTGAATGGCTCAAATGTTTCGCTTGTGCATCGAACGATACCGGTTACTGCTTTGGCTGATCGCTGGGCGGGCTCGCCCGGCCGATTTTACTTCACCGATCCAGGTGGCTACGACGATCCAGCACATCCAACGCCACCCGATCAACCGCTTCAAACCCTGTTCAAAATGGATTCATTTGGGCCGCGTTACCTAAAACCGCGTCTCGCAGGTCCTCGAGAATCTCTTATGATGGGTAATTCGCTTTATGTCATCTCGGGTCCCTCTATCGGAACCGGCAAGTTTTTGAATGTCATCGATATCCAAACGGAATCGCTGCGCACGCTTATCAGTGACGGAAAAGGACTTTCTCACATGCGGCTTTTGCCGAGCGGAAAGTTGGCGTTGCTTGAAGTTGATGCAGCTAGAGTGCGTGAAGTGGATCTCAAGACAAAGGAAGTCCATTCGCTCGTTACTACGGACGCTCGGCCATCTGATTTTGCAATAATGGGCTCTTGCCTTGCTATTGGACTTGAAGAGCAAAGACGAGTGCAATTTTTTGAACTCTCCGCAGTTTCTGTTCAAAAAGTAGCAGAATGGGATTTGTCTGTCGCGGGAAGCGGTTTTATGGCTCTTCGTAACTTGGCTGCTGATAGCATAACCGGAAATATTTACGCCCGGTCGGCTTATCCGTGCCAGCCCTTTACCGAATGTCTGCCGCGTAACAGCGTCGTCATTGCCGAGGGGGCGGGAACTGATATTAAAGCACGTTGCCACCTTAGCTACTAGTCTTGAAAGCGGCACTGATAGTTTCCGTTCTGGTCTTGCATGTCGTCAGCTGCAGTATCGCTGAGACACCGAAAAAATTTGTACCCCACTTGCGCTCATTGCCTGCAAGAAAAGTAGCCGATCCTAAAGACAACTGCTGTTACTATGTTTACCAAGAACATCCGAAAAATAAATGTGAACGGTTTGGTGAGCGGCAGTTGTGTGAGCCCAAAAGCGCAACCAACCCTTCTTGGGTTTGCAGTTGGTTAGTGCCTGCCGACGGCAAAGGCATTTGTGTGAATGCATTTCAAAAAAGCTGCGAAAAATTGGCGCAAGCTCATCAATCCATCTGTTCCCAACAGAAATTCTTAATGGTTACACAAGTTGCCGAGTTTGAACAAATAACGAACCGATTAACAAGCGTTGGTTGCTCGCACGTTGACTTTTATTATTGCGGCCATGGAGAGGAAGAAAAATGCAAGGCATATTTTGATGTGGCCGCTCGCCTAATAGAAACTTCAGACCAACCCGTCTGCATAAGACTTGATACAAACGCCTGCTCGATGATGCCGGAACGTTCAGCATGGGGTTTTGCGCAATCCCTCTGCCACATAGCTAAGACGAAAAAGAACAACATTGAATGCCATATCACCGGCAATCAGTGCGCGCACACAGGGGCGGTAAGCCAGGGGAATTGTGTTCCGGGTTTCGACTCATGTGACGACCCCGATGGTTCGATCTGTTACGACAAAAACTCGGCAACCCCATTATCTTTTTGTATTACGCAGAAAAAAATGAGCGAGATCCTTTTCCCCTGCAAGAAAGATTGTGATCCAGCCCAGGAAAATCAAACGGTAGTTTGCATGGGACAGGATAGCAAACGCAAAAATCAAAAATGCACCTGTAAAGAGCCCGTTATCACACTTGAAGGAGTTCCACCGGTCAGTCATATACAATCTAAGCCAATTCTAAAATGTAGCTGGAACGACTCGTCTCAGCCAGGAAAGTAGGTCAGGGGGGGCGTCGGATCTTATCGGACGGCAACCATCTATCCTTTGGAGTTCTCAATGCGGTGCCGGCCTCGTAAGCCCATACAAGCGCCTTCAAACAATCGCTTCCCCATTTGTTGCTGTGCCAATCCGCTATTTCGATCCAATAAAGGCAGTGAGCTAAAACACCAGATATGCTAAAGTACCTGTTTTCGGGGCGTAGCGCAGCTGGCTAGCGCATCTGCTTTGGGAGCAGAGGGTCGCCCGTTCAAATCGGGCCGCCCCGATTTTTCCGCAGGCCAAGTGAACTTCCGACCTCATCCTCCCAACCTTCCACTTCCGAACTGTCCGCACCGTTTTCCGGCTGCTGAAATGGCAGGATAACGCCTTCCCGCGCAAGCGATGGGGCAAGACACCCGTCTGCCATCTGACCGGAACCAATGGCCCCCGGCTCAGTGGGCTTAGAGCGCTCGCCCCTCTTTGGATGGTGCTCAGTTGCCCACAGATCAAGCCGTATGACATTTTCAGGATGGATATGAATCGACTTTACAATGTTGCGTAAGACATCTTTCTTTTCTTGGGCATCCGCGCGATCAAAGGCTTTTCCCTGAAACTGCTTAATCTGCTGAACAACATATTCTCTATCCGCCTCATTGGCTGAAACCTGAAGCCGTTGAATCTTCAACTCTTCCCGCTTCTCTTCAAGGGTGACTGCCTTTTCTTCCAGGTTTTTCAGCTCACTAATCAAGGTGGAGCTTTGGGCTGCGTCCGAGTTTGCTGAGATTACGGCGATAATGTTTCGCTTTCTCATGTCTATTTCTTCAAGCTGCCGCTTTATGCTGCCGAGCAGAGAATCAATGTTCTTGGTTCCCCTGCGAAGTGATTCTTGAAGTTTCTCAATAAAGGCGTCCACGTCTCCATTCTCCTCAACAAGCCTTGTGATTTCCCTCCGGATAAGCTGCTCAAGCTTTGTAGCCGGGTAGTTCTTCACCCTGCACTGACATTTCTGAGGTTGGCTATGGCCATAGTAGAAGTGAAGCCCATTTTGGCCATGGCCCGTTTTTCCAACTAGCGGTTTCCCGCACTCATCACAATAAAGGACACCTGTCAGATAGAAGTCGCTATTCTTTGGTTTTCTACCCCCATCCTTGTTCTTTTCGAGCTTTGCCTGAACGACCGCAAAGGTGTCTTTATCAATGATGGGCTCCCAAACCGCGTCAATTTCAAGATATCTCTCTTGTTCCTTGAGAGTGGCCGGGTCCTTTTCCTTATTTTGCCGGTTTACGATCTTTTTTGCGATGTAGGCGTAATTTGTCAGTATGTAATGAACGGAACTAATGGAGAAGGTGCCTCCGCCCCGTTTCTTGCCATCTTTTGTAACCCATTCCTTGTTGGTGAGCCCCCTATCATTGGCCTGATTCACAGTTTTGCTTAACGAGCCGGTCTTAAGATAGGTATCACACAGCCATCGGACTGTTTCGGCTTCGGGCTGGTTAATTGTAAGGGTACCCGGTTTGTCAGGCACCCGATCATAACCGAGAAACGGGCTTCCGCCGTTAAGCATTCCCCGCAAGCTTCTTGCCCAGTAGTTGTTCTTAATACGCTCTACGGTTTGCTCCCGCTCAAACTCGTAGAGGGCAATCATAATCGTGACAATCATCTTTCCGATCGCATCCGACGTATCGATTTCTTGCTGAAGGCTGATAAAGTCGGCATTCTTGCCCTTTAGAAAATTCATGAAGGACAAGAAATCGATCACCGAACGGGACAGCCTTGATAGTTCGGTCACGATGACGGTGTCGATTTTTCCGGCAGCAATATCAGCCATCATCCGTTGGTATTCCGGACGGTCAGTGTTTTTGCCTGACAGGGCTTCATCTTTATAGATGTCTACTAGGCTGCCCCATTTACCCTCGTTATAGCGATTCTTTTCTTCAATTCGCATCTTGATGCGCTGGACTTGGGCCTTTAAAGACCCTTCCTTGCGTTTGGCTGCTTCTTTGGTGCTCACACGGACATATGCCGCTATCTTTCTCATTGTCGTAACTCCCTTGCAGCCTTCATCAGCTTGTCGAGTCCTTCGGTAAACGCAGACAACTCTTTGTCCGATAGTTCGGAGGTCAGAGCCTTGGTGGTTTGGCGGACCTTTTCCAAGACTTTAACCATTTTCCTTTTTCCGTCTGCGGTTAGTTCAAGCAGCACGCTTGATGCGTTTTCCTTGTTTGGAGTTCGCCTAGCCCACCCCTCTCGCTCAAGCCTGTCGACAATTCTTGGCAGACTTCCGCTATCAGAGCCAAGGCGCCTGTTGACCGCTCCCGGCGTCAATGAGCCCTCTTCAAGAAGACATAACAGTGTCTCATATTGAGTAACCGTCATCCCTTCACGCTTGAGCGCACGGTTATAAATGGTATCGAGCCATTTGCCGTACCTCATGAGGTAGAGAAAGGTTTTATGGTTTGTTCCCATGATTACTTCTGTATATGCAGCACTACTTACTTCCGTCAACATTCTTCTTAAAAGTCCTTTCTTGGAATGGACTTTCGATCATGATTCGAAAGAGCGTATTTATGCGTCGCTCGGCCTCATGCCGTTTGAGCCGCGTGTAGGTTCGGATTATTTTGAACTTGTCCAAATCCACCTTTAACCGCCTACTCCTTGGTTTCAGTTGGCTCTCCAGCGGTCTGGGTAGTGTCTCCCGCCTTTATCCTTGCCCGACCCCGGTGTTTGCCGTAGCACAGCTTTTTCAGTGCCAAATTTAGTCGCTGCATTTCTTGGGGGTCCGCCTCGTTTAGCCGGGCCACTAACGAATGCAGCAGAGCCTTCCTGTCAATGAGCACTGCTTTCATCTGGTCTTGGCTCCTGTCGAAGTGTCGTGCTGCGAACTCCGACACGATCCAAGAGACAGTCTTCGAAGGCAGTACCGTCACATCATGCCCCTCTTTGAGATTGATAATCATGTCGGCTACGTCATTTGCCGCCTTCTCACTGAGAAGCACCCGTCTTGTTGTCATGGTTGTCTTCATTGATCCACCACCAATAAAGCGATTTGTCCCTCACTCTCCGACCGGGTCCAGCTTTTTGAATAAGTCATTTTCGATTTGCCTCTTTTTTCCAATTACATGTGCATTTCATCTGTTTTCAAACATGCCCACCCGGTGGTCGCGGAGTGGTCATATTCATTCCTGCTGTTATCGTCCTTAAACAGCTTTCAAAATGTTTCCTGTATTGTTGAAAAACTGCAAAGTAGTAACGGGATTTAGAACATCCGAGAGTTTTCTAGAGAATATTTTTGATAGCCTGTCCATACAAAAGCTTTTCTCGATATTTACAATCGCGTTCAGGATCTCATCCCCATCGACGATATAGATGACGCCGTGAATTTCATTTCTTATGTAGAATGCCTCTAGCTCAGTCTGGTATGCCACCTTGGTTCGCAGCGTATCTTCATATTTGATCGCAATGTTAAACGTCTTCTCATTATTCTTAAAAACAATTGCAGCATCACAATTCAAAACCAAGAACCACTGTGTGGGAAAGCGCGGCGGACAATAGATTCCAGACTCAAGGATGTTCTTTGTAAGGTAATCGGCCACCCTTTCGCACCCGAGAAATCGTTTTCGAATGTCCACCAGTGTTACATCGTGAGCTTCTGACCGACTGTAAAGCTTGCGCCAATGACAGTCGGTCCGGTCGGACAAGTGTTTTCGAAGACGGCCGGGAGACAAATGGTAACCCCATTTTGGCATTTCTGCCTGATCTACGGCGATCCTTCGAACACAGCCACGTTGGATGAGAAATCTCAGTCTACGCAGCACGTTTCTCAAATCGCGCACCTCAAAAATATCGCGGTTTATTTGCCTCGCGATCGCAATTCTATTGATAAAGAGATACTCAAAAAGAGATATGTCGCGCGGCCTGAGGGCCGATCCCAGCATTGTCCAGCTACTCATTGGCAAGCCACCCGATGGCCATTAGCCTGTGGGTTTAGCTTTTGATCTGAAGGCGGCCTTAAGTTGATACAATTTAGACAAAATTTCATAAATCAATTCCTCCCGTTTTTGTTCTTCTCCCTCTCACCTATGTATTTTTGTAAACGTTCTGTTGGATTTTTCGTGGACACAGCCAAACAACCGGTTGGCTTTGTTTTGGTTTTTTGCGAGGCGACAATAAGTGGCACTGTAAACGCAAGTGCAGTAGGAGACTCCTGGGTCGGCAATATCTATTTAGGGAAGTAGGCGGACAAGCGGATGATCATTTCGTAATCGGTATCGTAGCATGAGGGGGTGCCGAATCTAGTAAGAGTGGGAAGACGCTAGCTGGGCTTGAAATGGAAATGGCGGTACTCTCGGGCAATAGCATCAGGCATGATCACGTCTTTCATAGCCGGGTCTGAAAGAGCTGCGTAGCCGATATCAAAGTCGGCGCTAAACAGAAAGCTGCAGCGGCTGCATTGAAAGGCGTTAAGGATCATGGCGTCGGAAACTGAAAGCCCCGTGTGTTCGATCATGGCAGCGGCATCAGGCCAATCTACTTTTCGCATGAAGAGCGGCTGACATATGGGATCGTGCTGGCTGAGGTACTCAACACCCCGAACAGCAAGAAGCCTTTCAACTTCACCGATTTTTCCTCCGATGAAAGCTGAACAAAGGGTTAACCAGCCTGTGTTACCGGAGTGTTTGAGCGCAGAAAATGTTTTCTTGATTGCCTTAAGTTGGAGATCTCCGAAAATGGGATCGGAGCCTTGTGTGGCTTGCCGCGCTCGCACTGCCGCCCAGTTCGAGTGTATGGCAGCTCTGGCCCGGGCGGAAATGCGCCATTGCGAGTGCTGGTCAACCGCATCCAGCAGATTCTCAGTCAGTATTAGCCGGCGGTGGAAGTCGATGAACTCAGCCTTGGTGTTTACCGTCGCAAAGTAACGAGTTTTGCAAGCGGTAATTGAGTCAAAGAAGTCGACAGTGTCCTCGTGGCCATTTTTTATCTCGTAGCTAAGTGAAATGAGGATGTTTGTGTCTATAAGCGCACCATTGAAGAAACCAGGTGTTCGGGAGACCTCATCGTAATAATCGTCGAATTCTGAGAATGCAATCACACGGCCCATCGTTCAGTCGGTTGCCTCGTTTTCTTGTTGTAAAACCTTCTTCCGTTGCTGATTCTCGTGATCAGCACGGTCGATCCGCTCATCTTCTTCCATGAGTTTATTGAATCGATCGATTAGCTCTTGCGATGCTGGACGCTTGCGAAGGGCCTTCAAATCGGCAGCCAGCGTTTTAAAGCTTTTTCTTTCTTTTTCTTTTTCCATTGCACTTGCTCCTTTAGCATCTCTAAGCAAAGCATAAGCCATTTTTATTAAGCCTAAGCTTCTGAAATAATGGGTCTCTTTTTCGGGCCGATGACCGATATTCAGTCCAGGTCTTAGTTATTGTTCGAGGAGATATGAGTGGATACATGCATTAATAGAGCGTGTGGATCGAGAAATTGGAATATATGGAGCGTCGCCGTTAAGTTCAGTACGCAGCGCGCGCCCCGATTTTCTTATCCGTGCAACTTGTTACTGCAAAATTGCCGAAGAGTGCTTCGAGATGGCTGCGGAGGATAGGCGAGAATCAATGACGCCATTCGATAAATGGGATTGCAGCCCTTCTTGCATGCCGGACCTCAGACCAGTATTCATCAAATTTAGTCTGAATCACGGTTTTGGCCTGAGCTAATTCATGAGGATTTGTTCCAGGAGCTGCGAATGCTTTTTCTATCGTAATTGCAGCTCTGGCAAGTTCCTGTTCCAGCTCGTATGCTTTTTTGAGGTGATGGTTTACTTCTCGGACAAGGGGCCCAAGAACTTCAAGTTTCTTTTGAAATTGAGCAATTGCCTTTTGTTCCGCTCCTGGCAGCCCCTGTGCCCCACGTGCTTGATACAATTCCTGGTATTGGCTTGGTGCCGACCTATCATGTAGCCTTTCCGGATCCTGAGGATTATTCAAATGAAAGCTTATGTTCCTAAAATCGTATCCTACCAAGAGTAATGTCAAGATAGCAGGCGATCCATCAATTTCGAAACTTAGCCCCACCGATGTTTCAAGACTTGCAAAGTCCTCGCGCAGAAAATTGAGGTTTGTAACCCTATCTGGCTGTCTTAAAGCTTCAAGAGCATTTTCAATGCCCTTCAAAAGCCTCTGGTTGGCCCACAGTCCGCCTTCAACCGAATCGAATGAAATTTGTTCTAGAGTTAATACAGCGGACCATAAGTGAAGGTCCTCCGGCGGGGCTTCCACGCCGAATGCCATACGTCTCCTGGCATGCTCAAAGAACTGCTTGCTACCGCCCATCCATGCACTCAACGGATATGCTGCAAGTTCCTCAACCGTCAACCGACCGTTGGCATCGTAAAGTGTTCCGTGAAGCAAGCTGTCCTTATGCTTTCTTCTGAGATCGTCGAATACCGCATGTAGAGCCTCATGGTGTAACTCGGGAGTTACCATTAAATTCCTTACAGCACGGTGAGAAATTATCACTCTCTTGTTGTCAGTATAGGCTGCTTCTTCTTCGTAAGACTTCTCTCCTATAATTGGGAGAAGAGCCCAGGGTGCGTATTCTACGGTGACCCCCAGCTTATGCATTAACAAGGCGAATCTATTGAGTGCTGACTGATGGGATGACGGAAGTATAATAATTTTGTGGACCCCAGCAACAGTCTTTATCTCGTATTTTACGTTCCCTGTTGTTAAATCATCTGCTGCCGCTTTGATTACCTTGTTATTCCAGAGCTCAACATCTTTACTCAACAAAAATCTGCCCTTAAAAGGCTCTCTTGATTGGGGTTTATTACTATAGACAACTCCGTTAAATTCATTAACTTTGTTCCATTCGTGTTTGTTTTTTGAAGAGTTTTGCTGTCCCGATAAAATCTCAAGCGAGGCACTGCAAACGTGACTCGAGACAGAAGCTGCTTTCATGTTCGAGGCGACAAATACAAGAAATAGAGCTGTTTTCAGAGTTACTTCTGCTAGCACTTCCACAAACCATCCATCGAGGGGAATGCTTACAACTTTATTAGGAGAATAGCAGTAGTCAGCTTGAATTCGCTAACACTTTTCCTTCAGAAAGTTGGCTGGGTGTATTCAAGGCGTCTAAGATCCAACAAGATGGGCAACAACTTAAATCCTAATGAATTTGACACCGAAAGGGCAGTAGAACCCCATAAACAGCATCATCATGTTCGCGAGAATTAATGCCAACAAATCTTGGTTAACATTAGCCCCCTGCTTGGCGCTTTCTTTCAAGAATCGCCTTGATCGTTTTGTGCTGCCACCTTTTTCTATTCTTGGTGGGTACTTTTCGTTCATTAAGAAATCCTGCGATTTTAGTTGGCGAATGCCCCTTTCCACGTAATAAGACAATTGTTTTTACGACCTTTTGTTCCCGTACATGCGGCACAAGCTTCTCACCGAGAAGCTTCCACCCGAACGGTTCCTTTATATGTGGCTTTGGTGATCTTTGCAGCCCCAAATGCGCAACAGCTTCTACGACAGACGTCTTCGACCACCCCGTAAACTCGGCGATCTGGCGTGCGGACCACTGTTTTTCGATGAAAAGAACCTTTAATAGATGCCCGTTCTCGAACGGCCTGGTAAGAAAATGATTAACGAGTATCGGAAGATACGGTGCATGGCCGTTAAGTTCACTTGGCTTCCAACCGCCCCGATAACTACAAGACCTTTAAAAACAGCCAGTTGGACTGCTGATTTCCGCCAATCACAACTCTCAGAATCGCGATTTGGGATCATTTTGGGATCATTTTTTTCGCGCGCAACTGCTTCGCAACTGCTCTTTTTCGGAAACAGTTGCAGCGCCTTCGCCACCTCTTGAAGGATATGGCTAGCCGGTATTTCCCCCAAAGGAGTGTCAAAAAAATGTAGGGAGGTTAGCGTTTTAGACATTTTGCATCAGTAGTGTTGTTTTTAAGTGGGCGAATATATTGATTTATAAATATTGGCCCGTTTTTAGCAATAAAATTACTGTAAAAACGTCTATTTTTTCAGTAAGTAGACCGATATTGTAGGTGATAAAATGGAAAAAGTAAGAAATAAGAGAGAAGAAAAGAGGAAAAAGGTGGGGCATGCCATTCGCAAAACGGAAGAGGTTATGCTTGGTCGAGGCCTTATCGATTACCTTTGTAATGAACTTGGGGTCACTTTTGCCATGATTGCGGCGCATCTTGATGTGACGGAAAAGACCCTTCAAACATGGCGTACTCGAACAGTCTCGGATTTGGAGAGTAACTCAAAATCATACAGGCTAATTGCGCTCTACAACTTTGTTTATTTGGCATCGTCTTTTAAAGTGGATAAGCATCTTATCTTAAGTATGCTCCATGAGCCGATTGATGCTAGTATTCCGCAGTCCGGTTCCATTCTTTCCCATATAGTCAAAGAACCGAACAGCAGTGTGTTCAAAGCTGTAGCTCCAAAAATAATCAGGGAGTATTTGGCTTCCCAGGAACTGAAACAGAAAGTGAATTCGTTAATCAGTCTTTCAGACAAGGATCGCGACCTGCTCCTTTCCAACCTAGAAAATCCTCCCGAACCCAATGAAGCCTTGAAAGCCCTGTTAGTCCAGAGTAAAAAAAAATCTGGCTAAACCATACAAGCAAATAAAAGGGGTGGGAGCATTCTCTGGTGACTTGGAAGTTCGTTGAAATCGACAAGGGTATTGATGTTAATGGGGTCCTCAACGCTGAAGGTCTAGCGGATGTGGTCCTACGCATCCAGGTTAAGCGTGTCCGTGGGGCCATCGGGAATAAGGAGGTGCTTGCGATTCGTGGTGCTGCGGCACAGAATGAGCACCCATGCCTGATCACGCTGTCCCACTTCACGGCACAGGCGAGAGAAGAGGCTGAAGCGCATGGAAAAGCCG